>JALYOK010000152.1 GCA_030856925.1 Pseudomonadota bacterium | reverse complement strand
GTTGCAGCGTGAGTGAATACATGAACACCGTGCGGCCCACCTGATCGCCCAGCGCTTTTTGCACTCGCGAAAGATTGGCTGTCATACCCGGGCATATGCCCTCGCATTGAGCGTACATCATGTTGATCAGCACGGTCTTCCCGCGCAGCAAGTCGTCGTAAAAGCGTACCGACTTGCCTTCGTGTGTAATCAAGCTCGTATTCGGAAAAGATGAACGGGACTTGCCTTTCGGCTGGGTCGCCGAGCGTGCAGCGGCGGGCTGCATCAGCGCCGTAGCGGCGCTGCCTACCAGCCCGGTGATAAGCATTCTGCGATTAAACATGGTGACTTCCTTTGCTAAATTATTATCGGGACTTAAGGGACGATGTCCCAACGCAACATCATCGCGTGATCTTCATGCGTTAAGTTGTGGCAGTGCATGGCGTACTTGCCGACAAAATCCCTGAACCGCATGAACACGCGCACGACATCGCCCGGAGCCAACAAATACACATCTTTTCTTCCGGCCTCATGCGCGGCCGGCTTAACGCCGTTACGCGTCAAGATGCGCCCCTCTTCAAAATGGATATGTATCGGATGCCACCAATTGCCTGACGTGTTTCGCAGTTCCCAAATCTCCGCCGTGCCCCGTTTTGGGGAAGCTTTTGGGATGCGCCAATTCCATAGTTCTCCGTTGATCGCCCATGCACCATTGTTCCGATTGAATTCGAACACTCTGGTGCGTACGGATTCGGCGAGATTGATCGGCGGGAGTTCACGCAGAGCCGCTGGGACGCGGCTCATATCAGGCTTTGCGGGATCGCGAACGACATCGAAGCGCAATATCTGCGCCGGCGGCGCCAGGAACTTGCCGGTCGGTCCGCGCCCGTCTACTTGTTCGAGGCGATTGACCAGAAACAGTTGCGTGCCAATTGGGTACTTCGAGAAATCGATCACGATGTCGGCGCGCTCAGCGCCCCCTAGCTGCACGCTCTTGAAGCTCAGCGGGGCAGGCAACAAATTGCCGTCGTTGGAGATGTAGCTAAAGGCTTCGTTAACGCGCCCGTTGACGAGATTGAAACGGTAAATACGCGCCACCGATCCATTAAGCATGCGAAAGCGATACTTCCTGCGCGCAACCTGGAAATAAGGCTGCACTTTACCATTCACGCAGTACTTGTCGCCCAACACCCCGTTCGGTTCCAGCGCATCGAAAAACCGATATCCGCCTGAGTCAAACTGCACGTCGTGAAAGACCAAGGGCACATCGAATTCGCCGCTCGGCAAGCGGAGCGCTTTGGGATTAGGATCGTTCTCGTCGCCAGAGTCGACCTCATCGAACAGCAAATACAAACCCACCATTCCACCATAAACGTTGGCTCCGGTGGTTTCATCCGAGTGGTCATGAAACCACAATGTTCCCAGTGCCTCGCGTGGGTCACCGTTAGTGCTCGGATATTGGTCGTAGCCCGCGTAGCAATTAGGGTAACGGTGGTCGCGATAAGCGCCTGGTCCAGTGAGTGTCGGACCCGCTTCCGCTGTGTTAAACCAATCCATCGGGAAGCCGTCGCTTTCCGATGGATTGTGCAGGTTGTGCAAATGAGTTGAGATATGCGGCAAGCCCGGGCCGGGCAAGTCGGGCGAAAGGTCATTGTAGATTCGCGCCAGAATCGGCTCGCCATAGCGCGCATGAATAGTGGGGCCAGGGAAAATGCCGTCGTAGCCGCGTATGGTCTGCGTCGGCAATTGCGGGTGATAGCTGTGCTGACCCTCTCTCACCCGCATCTCGTAAAACTTGCGGGGCGTGAATTCGGCCCAACGTTGATGATCGGCGCGGCCCGCTTCGTCAACCCCCCGGCTGATCTGCGGCTCGGGCGACAAGCTCGCCACGGGCAGTTTAGGTTGGCGTACCGGCAGCGGCTCAACAAACGGCGTTGTTCGCGGACTGGGTGGTAGTTCTCTAACGGTCACTGGCGGCGCAGCAGTCTGTGCTTGCGCCCGATCAATCTGGAGCAAACCAGCGCTCATTGCTGCGCCGAGTTTAAGGGAATCTCTCCGAGCCAGAGAAAAATTGGGTTTAATCTCTTCGGGTCCAATTCCCCGTGGCTTGCCACGAGAGGTTTTTCGGTTTGGGTGTTGGATACCCCGCCGCTTGCGGCGGGATAGTTCATTAGTTAGCAG
>JALYOK010000136.1 GCA_030856925.1 Pseudomonadota bacterium | reverse complement strand
GGTGACGATCTGTCCGCGGTAGGACGGATCGGTCAAGATTTCTTGATAGCCGGTCATGGCGGTATTGAACACCACTTCTCCGACCGAATGACCCACCGCACCGATGGAGGCGCCGTGAAAAATCGAGCCGTCAGCAAGGACAAGAACGGCGGGCTCGTGATGCAAGGTCATTTCGGGCTCCGATGTAAAACGCCAGAGATCTGTGGTTTTTAACGTAACGGGGCAAAAACATAGTGCGCAAAAAAACGGGAAAGGTCTGTTGACCCTTCCCGTCTTCTTATTTTGCGAATTTTACCGCAACTAAGAGGGTAGGGCAACGCGGCCCTCCAATCGCAACAGCTTTACATGGAATATGAGCCAAGGCATGTCATGAACAATGCAAACCGGATGCTTGTAGTCCATCAATAGCGCTCTTCTTCCATATCCTACTTGACCAAGTGGGGATTTGATGGGGAAATCCCGATACTATTCGACTATCGCCAGTTCGCGCCGGCCTCTGTTGCGCGATACCGGTGCTACGACAGGGACGACGCATTACTAGCCTGCGGGTGCGATGATTTCAATGCATCGACAACTACAGTTTCGGCAGGTATTGAACGGGATGCAATTCGTATGCGGGCACTGATTATCGAGCCTGAAAAGTGTTTAGCCGACTATCTGTTGAATGGCTTAAACACGAGCGGTTTTGTCGTCGATGTCGTTGACAACGCGATCGACGGCTTGCACCTCGGGGCGACGGGGGAATACGATCTGCTTGTTTTGGATCGGGCGTCGATTGGGCTTGCCAGTTGGCGCCTCCTGACCGAGTTACGCAAAGCGAAGCCCACGCCCATCTTGGTTTTAACCGGCCCAGACTGCGTCACCGATCGCGTCAAAGGTTTAGAGCTGGGCGCCGATGACTGTTTGGCAAAACCCTTTGCCTATTCCGAATTCCTAGCCCGCGCGTATGCTCTCCTGCGCCGCGGCAACGCATTGGAACCGCAGACCTTTCGTATCGCCGATTTGGAGATTGATCCCGCCGGCCATAAAGTCATTCGCAATGGAGAGCGTGTGGATCTGACGCCAAAAGAGTTTGGCTTATTGCTATTGCTATTGCGCCACCGCGGGAAGGTGCTATCTCACACCACGATTGCCGAAAAAGTGTGGGACATAAACTTCGACAGCGACACGAACATTGTCGAAGTGACCGTGCGTCGGCTTCGCGCAAAAGTCGACCACCCCACTGACACGAAGCTTATTCACACCGTCAGGGGTGCGGGCTACGTGCTCGAACATCGCAACTGGCAACCGGCGCACGCGTCCAATCAGCTCGGCTGACGTCCGCGCACTTGGCGCAACGATGGCCGATTCCGATTCCAATCCTAAAACCGGCACGATTCGCTGCCGTGCAAATCTACGTGATCGGTCTTTAGTCACTCACGGTATAACAGCCGCACTGGCTGGTGGAATATTCCAACCGTCGTGCCTACACTTGAATGACGGCAGCATTACTTTTTTTGGTTGTTCGCACGCTAGCTAAGCACGTCAGCCCCGGTATGAATGGCAAGACGCTGGGAATTGGCAACCAAAGCGCGTGGTGGCTAGCAACACGGCGCCAAAAGAATGTGGCCCAATTAAGGTGTAGTCATTTTCTTGAAATCCTGGAGAATAAAAATGGAACTTCTAGAACCAATCGAATCACAGTTGATTTCCAACCGCTTACCGTTAGTAGCCATCACCGTCGCTGCGGTGCCCTATGCCAATACCCCAATCGTACTGGGTCTGCATTGGCACGGTTTTGTCGAAGTAAAGTTGCTCGAGGCGAGCGACGTGCAGCCATTTCGTTATGAATCGGTGCCAAGTTCCGCGTTGCAACTCAACGAACGCTGGGACGATTTTTCCCAACTCGATCACGCCGCGCTGGAAGTGGCTTGGGAGCTCGGCGCGTGGGACATGGCGCGTTACGAAGCGCCGCCGTGTAAACGGTTCGGCGCGCAGCCACAGGAGGCGCTGGAGTGTATGAGCGCTTTTGGGGTTTATCCCTACCAGCTTGACGGGCAGGCGCCGTTCGTGGGAGACGTGCCCGACGCCGACGAATTGCTCGAGGCTGCCGCCAGGCGTGGCTACGTGAAATGGCAATTCCGGCCGGTGCGTGGTGGCATATGGGCTGAGGTGAGCGATGACGTGACGCTGGAAAGCGGCGGCTACCGCAACCCACCTTGCCCCTATCTGAGCAAGCCGCCGCGAATCGGCAAGGCGCGAAAAGTTGTTTTTCGATTTGGCCGGACACAGTGCGAAATCGATTAATCGCCCCTGTGGTTTGTTTCAAAGTTTTGTGATTCCAAAAACGCGGCCTCGCCGGAGGCCGCGTTCATCCCGTTTCGTAAGCATGCCCGCACCGGGAGGCAAGTTGGTAACGGCGCGTGGCAAGATGCTTCCATCAGATTGATCATATATTCATCGCAGACACTTGAAATTAAGTGCTAAGGCCTATACCATTAGCACTCGTTATGCCTGAGTGCTAACAAATCTTGAACGGTCGAGGTACTTTGTGACCCGGCTCATCGTTATTGTTTTGAATCTAAAGGAGTGAGTGATGAAATTACGTCCGCTACATGACCGTGTCATCGTTAAGCGTTTGGAAGAGGAACGCAAATCATCCGGCGGGATTGTGATCCCGGATACGGCCGCCGAAAAACCCTCCCAGGGTGAAATTGTGGCTGCGGGCCCCGGCAAGACCGACGATACTGGAAAACTGATTCCCATCGGCGTCAAGGCCGGCGACAAGATTCTATTCGGCAAATATTCCGGCACTGAGTTCAAAATGGATGGCCAAGATCTTCTGCATATGCGTGAAGAGGACATCATCGGCATCGTCGGCTAGTGAGCCACTACTTACAATATTTTAGGAGAGTTACAAATGGCAGCTAAAGACGTACGTTTTCACGATTCCGCCCGCGTTCGCATGATCGCCGGCGTGAACATCTTGGCCGATGCGGTCAAACTGACCCTCGGCCCGAAAGGCCGCAACGTGGTGCTGGAGCGTTCCTTCGGCTCGCCCACCGTTACCAAGGACGGTGTATCCGTCGCCAAGGAAATCGAACTAAAAGACCGTTTCGAGAACATGGGAGCTCAAATGGTGAAAGAAGTCGCGAGCAAGACCTCCGACGTGGCCGGTGACGGCACCACGACGGCGACCGTGCTGGCGCAATCCATCATTCAGGAAGGCATGAAATATGTGGCCGCCGGCATGAACCCGATGGATCTGAAACGCGGCATCGACAAAGCTGTGGAAGCCGTGGTGGGCGAATTGAAGAATATTTCGAAGCCGTGCACCACCAGCAAGGAAATCGAACAAGTTGGCGCCATTTCCGCGAACGCCGACGCCGATATTGGCAAAATCATCGCCGACGCCATGGACAAAGTCGGCAAAGAGGGCGTGATCACCGTTGAAGATGGCAAGAGCCTGCAAAACGAACTGGAACTCGTTGAAGGTATGCAGTTCGACCGCGGTTATCTGTCGCCCTACTTCATCAACAATCCCGAAAAGCAGATCGCCGTTCTCGACGATCCCTTTATTCTTCTGCATGACAAGAAAATCTCCAACATCCGCGAACTGCTGCCGGTGCTGGAGCAAGTCGCCAAGCAAGGCCGTCCGCTCTTGATCGTCGCCGAAGACATTGACGGCGAGGCGCTCGCGACCCTGGTGGTGAACAACATTCGTGGCATTCTCAAAACCTGCGGCGTGAAAGCGCCTGGATTTGGCGATCGCCGCAAAGCCATGTTGGAAGACATAGCCGTCCTGACCGGCGGCACGGTGATTTCCGACGAAGTCGGCCTGAAGCTGGAAAACGTCACGTTAAAGGACCTCGGTAAAGCCAAGCGAATCGAAATCGGCAAAGAAAACACCACCATCATCGATGGCGCCGGTGACGAAACAGGCATCAAAGGCCGCGTCGCGCAGGTCCGTGCCCAGATCGAAGAAGCTACTAGCGATTACGACAAAGAGAAGTTGCAAGAGCGCGTGGCGAAGTTGGCCGGTGGTGTTGCGCTGGTCAAAGTGGGCGCCGCGACCGAAGTTGAAATGAAAGAGAAAAAAGCGCGCGTGGAAGATGCGTTGCATGCCACTCGCGCTGCGGTTGAAGAAGGAATCGTGCCTGGCGGCGGTGTCGCCTTCATCCGTGCTCTCGGCGTAGCCGCCAAAGTCAAAGGCGACAACACCGATCAAGACGCCGGCGTGAAAATAGTCCTGCGCGCCTTAGAAGAGCCGCTGCGCATGATCGTGGCGAACGCCGGCGAAGAAGCGTCCGTGGTGCTCAACAAAATCAAGGAAGGCAAGGGTAATTACGGATACAACGCCAGCACCGGCGTTTATGGCGATATGGTGGAAATGGGCGTAGTGGATCCGACCAAGGTGGCCCGTTGCGCGTTGCAACACGCCGCGTCCATTGCCGGTCTGATGCTCACTACCGACGCCATGATTGCTGAATTGCCGAAGGAAGAAGGCCATGGCCACGGCGGTGGAGGTGGTATGGGCGGCGGGATGGGCGGCATGGGTGGTATGGACATGTAAAAACTTGCCTGACGGCGCCGTGAATTTGTCGCGCTTGTTTGCCGGTCAAGAGTATTGTCCGCGCTTACATTTCACGTCACAGCACCGCAGCTCAAGTTTTAGCCTCTTGCCCTTAGTTCTAAAACAACCCCGCTTTACCGCGGGGTTGTTTTTTGTAATTCCCACCCAATCCAATTTGATTTATAATTCGCCATTGTTTTTTTGTATTCTGATCACCATGGCAAACTCAAAACAAGCGGCTAAACGCGCGAAACAGGGTGAGAAGCGTCGCGCTCACAACGTTGGTCTGCGCTCCACTTTGCGCACTGCTGTCAAAAAAGTTCGTAAGGCGATTGAAGGCGGCGATCAAGCGGTCGCGCTTAAAGTGTTTCAAGAGTCGACCAGTATTATCGATAGCATTGCCGATAAGAAGATCGTGCATAAGAATAAGGCTGCGCGCCACAAGAGCCGTCTCGCCAGCGCGATCAAAGCGTTGGCTGCGTAGCCAGACGTCGTTTTAGTAGTCCGATGAGCCGCACCGTGCGGCTCATTTCGTTTATGGCTTCGAACTACGTGGCCTTTGCAAGATCCTCAATCGCCGGTGTCACCGAACTCAGCGCCCGACCAAAGCGTTCAAACACTTGGCCAAGCTGCTGCTCCGTGATGATCAGGGGCGGACAAAATGCTATGGTGTCTCCGAGCGCGCGCACAATCAGGCCTTCCCGTTGGGCCGCAGCGGCGATCATCGCGCCCACCCCCAGCTTGCGCTCGAACGAAACCCGCGTAGATCGGTCCGCCACAAACTCCAGGGCGCCGATCAATCCCACACCACGCACCTCGCCGACAAACGAATGCTCGGCGAACGCTTGCAAGTTTGCCTGGAACGCGCCCATGACGGCGCGGACATGGTCGACGATGCGCCGCTCCTCATAAATCTTCAAAGTCTCGATCGCCACGGCCGCCGCTACCGGATGGCCAGAGTACGTGTAACCATGGGCGAACTGGCCGATCTTGTCACTTTGCGACAGAAACGCCTGATACATTTTTTCCGAAACGATCGTGGCCGAGATCGGCAGATAGCCCGACGACAGCGCTTTCGCCACCGTAATAATATCCGGTTCCAGTTTGTAGGTTTCGGCGCCGAACATATTGCCGGTGCGGCCGAAGCCGGTAATGACTTCGTCGACGATAAACAGAATCTCGTATTTTTTAAGAATCGGCTGAATTTTCTCGAAGTAAGTTCGCGGCGGAATAATGACTCCGCCCGCGCCTTGCAGCGGCTCGGCGATAAACGCGCCGATGGTCTCCGGGTCTTCGCGCAGAATCTGCGCTTCCAAATTTTCCGCCATACGCGTGGCGAACGCTTCCTCGTTCTCGCCGGGTCTACCATATCGATAGTAATGCGGACACTCGACGTGGCGGATGTTGGGCAGCGGCAAATCGAAATCCCGATGGTTGTCCGGCAGTCCCGTCAGTCCCGCCGTCGCCACGGTGACGCCGTGATAGCCGCGAATGCGCGAAATGATTTTCTTCTTGCGGTGCTTGCCCTCGGCATTCCAGTAATACCACACCATTTTCATCGCCGTGTCGTTGGCTTCCGAGCCGGAGTTCTGGAAGAATACTTTGGACATTTTCACCGGCAAGATGGACAACAAACGCTCAGCCAATTCGATGGCGACGTCGTGAGACTTGTGGGCAAACTCGTGGTAATTGGGCAAGATGCTCATCTGCCGCGCCGCGGCCTGGGTCAATCGTTCCTCGCTAAAGCCCAGCGACACACACCACAGGCCGGCCAGCGCCTCGATATATTCTTTGCCGTTGTCGTCAAAAACATTGACGCCGCTGCCACGTACGATCACCAGCGGGCCCTGTGCTTCGTGCTTACGCAAATGGGTGTACGGGTGCAACAGATTGGCGATATCGCGGCTGGCGGTTGAGGAGGTGGACGCGGTCATGACACGGCTCCAGTTGAATGAAAGCGAGTAAGCAAATTGGTTTGATAATGATAACAGACCGTCAGTGTCCGAAGGGCGCCGTTGCCAGGAGGCGCATCCAGTGGCGCTCTCAAGCACTATGCCGCCAGGAGCCAGGCTGGATGTGGCTTCCAGGCCCATGGTACTACGTGGCGGGTACTATTTTTTGCGGCGTGGTTTTTCTCGCAGCATGGTCGCGACGAGCGCCGACATACGGACCGCATCGCCTGTCGTGGCGATTCGCAGCGAACCTCGCGTCTGCGCGCCGTTGAGCGCGCCTTCGGATCGGATGCGTCGCGCCAGTTCACGGGCGATCGCCGGCGCCGTGTCGATGATCGTCGCCCTGGGCGCGACGGATTGAATCGCTGCCGCGAGAAAAGGATAGTGCGTGCAGCCCAGCACCAGGGTGTCGCATCCCTCGGCAAGCAACGGTGTCACGACTCGTTCGACCATATCGATGGTCTGCGAGGACTCGAACTCTCCGCGCTCGACCGCTTCAACCCAACCTTTGCCGATGCGGTCTATGAACTCGATGTTTGGCGCACCGGTTTTCACCCGGGCGAGGAGTGCCGTGTAACGCTCGCTCGCGAGCGTGCGCACCGTTGCGAGAACGCCAACTTTGCCAGACTTAGTCGCACCGATCGCGGGTTTCAATCCCGGTTCGACGCCCACGATGGGCAACGTAAAATTGTTGCGCAACGCCTGCAGCGCCACTGCCGTAGCGGTGTTG
>JALYOK010000084.1 GCA_030856925.1 Pseudomonadota bacterium | reverse complement strand
GGTCGGTGCTGCGAAGGCGTCTGACGTCGATCATGCTACTTCACAGTCTTAGCAAGGGCATCCACAATCGGCTGGAGCAGATCTCGCTTTAGTTTCAGCGCCGCGCGGTTCACCACCAAGCGCGAGCTGATCGGTAGAATTTCTTCCACCGCGACGAGATTGTTGGCTTTCAGAGTGCTGCCGGTGCTCACCAGGTCGACGATGGCATCCGCCAGCCCCACCAACGGCGCTAATTCCATTGATCCATACAGCTTGATGAGATCGACGTGCATTCCCTTGGCGGCAAAGTGTTCGCGTGCGGTTTCCATGTATTTGGTCGCGACCTTCAAACGCGCGCCGCGGCGCACCATGCCCGCGTAATCGAAATCGGCGCGCGTCGCCACCATCATTCTGCAACGAGCGATGTTCAAGTCGACCGGCTGATAGAGGCCCGCGCCGCCGTGTTCCAGCAATACGTCTTTGCCGGCGACGCCAAGGTCCGCCGCGCCGTATTGCACATAGGTCGGCACGTCGCTCGCTCGAACAATGATGAGCCGCACATCGGCCCGGTCCGTGCCGATAATGAGCTTGCGCGAGCGCTCGGGATCTTCCTCGGCAGTGATGCCGGCGAGGGCGAGCAGCGGCGCGGTCTCGCCAAAGATGCGACCTTTCGAGAGCGCGATGGTGACGCCGGCAAAACCATTCGGCGAACAAGGGGTGAAGTTCCCCTTTGTCTGGGTGCTCATGGGACTCTTGCAGCTAAATTGCTATTTTACACGTTCGATCTGCGCGCCGAGTTGGCGGAGTTTTTGCTCGATGTGTTCGTAGCCGCGGTCCAGATGGTAGATACGCTCGATGATTGTGTAGCCATGGGCAATGAGTCCGGCGATGACCAAGGACGCTGAAGCGCGCAAATCGGTCGCCATCACCGTCGCGCCGTCCAGTTTCGGCACGCCGCGAACGATAGCGGCGCTGCCTTCCACTTCGATATTCGCGCCCAAACGGCGCAACTCTTGCACATGCATGTAGCGGTTCTCGAAAATCGTTTCGGTGATCACCGTGGTGCCGTCGGCGACGCTGTTCATCGCCATGAATTGCGCCTGCATATCGGTCGGGAAGGCAGGATAGGGCGCCGTTCGCAGGCTCACCCCGTGGTTCGGCCCGCGCATGGAAAGCTTGATGAAATCGCTGCCGCGCTCGACGTTGGCGTTGGCTTCGATGAGCTTATCGAGCACCGAATCGAGGATATCGCTGCGCGTGTTGGTCGCCACGATCTTGCCGCCGGTGGCGGCGGCAGCGACCAAATACGTACCCGTCTCGATGCGATCCGGCATGATGCTGTGGGCCGCGCCGACCAGACGGCGCACGCCTTGAATGGTAATCACGTCCGTGCCGTGACCCTTGATCTTCGCGCCCATGGAAATCAGGCAGTTGGCGAGGTCGACGACTTCCGGCTCGCGGGCGGAATTTTCCAGCAAGGTGACGCCATCCGCCAAGGTTGCGGCCATCATCATGTTTTCCGTGCCGGTGACTGTCACTTTGTCCATGAAAATGCGCGCGCCCTTGAGCCGTGAGGCTTTGGCGAGAATGTAGCCGTGGTCGACATGAATGTTGGCGCCCATGGCTAGTAAACCTTTGACGTGCAAATCCACCGGCCGCTCGCCGATGGCGCAGCCGCCGGGCAAGGAGACCCGGGCTTCACCGAAGCGCGCGACCATTGGCCCCAGCATCAAGATCGATGCGCGCATGGTCTTGACCAGTTCGTAGCTTGCTTCGAACTTGGTGACATCGGCCGCTTCGAGTTCGACGCCGAATTCCGCGTCTTGCGCCACGCTCACCCCGGTTTGCTTCAGGATCTTCAGCATGGTCGCGACATCGGCTAGATCGGGCACGTTACGCAGACGCAGCGGCTCGCGCGTCAACAGCGCCGCGCACAGAATCGGCAGCGCCGCGTTCTTCGCGCCGGAGATTTGCACTTCGCCTTTAAGCGCAGTGCCGCCCTGAATCCTGAGTTTATCCATGATTCTGGGTCGCGGCCCACTGTTCCGGCGTCAACGTCTGCATCGACAGCGCATGGATCTCTTCGCGCATCCGATCACCCAAAGCTCGGTACACAATTTGATGTTGTTGGACCTTATTCTTTCCGGCAAACGCGGCGCTGACGATCACCGCTTCGAAGTGCGAGCCGTCGCCGGAAACTTCGACATGATCACAAGCGAGGCCGGCGGCAATATAATTTTTGACTTGGTCAGGGGTAACCATAGTGGAACCTTGAACGTGTAAAGTGTAAAAAGACAATGGTCGGGGAGCCGCACGGATACTGGCTCTCAGCAATGCATTCCCGGATCGGCGCACCCGTATTGCCTCTCAAGGCAGTGCTCCGTATTTAATGACGCAGCTTATAGCCGGAGCGAATCATCAGGAAAGTAAAGAATGATAATGCCAGGAAGGTCATGCCGACAACCGCAAGGCTCACCCAGGGCGAAATATCCGCTTGGCCGAAGAAGCCGTAACGGAAACCGTCAATGGTGTAAAAAAATGGGTTGAGGTGTGACAGTTTCTGCCAAAACTCCGGCAAGCTGTGGATCGAATAGAACACCCCACTTAGAAAGGTCAGCGGCAAGATCACGAAATTCTGAAATGACGCCATCTGATCGAACTTGTCCGCCCAGATGCCCGCGACGATGCCGAGCGCCGCGACCATGGCGGAGCCGAGCAAGCCGAATATCAAGATCCATAACAGTGAATGCACCGGCACCGGCGTAAAAAACCACGCGGCTATGTATACGCCGATGCCCACCATCAAACCGCGCACAACGGCGGCCGCCAGGTAGGCGGCGAAGAATTCAAAGTGCGACAAAGGCCCCAGCAACACGAAAATGATGTTGCCGGTGACCTTGGATTGGATCAGGCTCGACGAACTGTTGGCGAACGCATTCTGCAGCATCGACATCATCACGAGGCCAGGAACGAGGAAGGTGGTATAGGTGATGCCAGCGAAGATTTCGACCCGCTGCGACAAGACGTGGGAGAAGATCAGCAGGTATAGCAAGGTCGTGACCAGCGGCGCGGCAACGGTCTGAAACGCGACTTTCCAGAAGCGCAAGATTTCTTTGTAGAACAGGGTATAGAAGCCGCGCATTCGCATCACCCTGGCTTATTCATGATGGCGACAAACACATCCTCCAGGTCGGGCCGCGAAAGCTGCATTTCTTTTATCACGGCGCCCGATGCGCGGAGCTGCGCGAGCAACGGCTCCAGACCGGCATAATCCGGCAACTGCAAGCGATACTTTCCTTTGTCCTCGCTCACCACCATCGCCCGGGCATCGGGCGGCAACTCGCCGCTCTCGAGCTTCAGCGTGACGTATTTATCATGAAAGCGGTTGAGCAGATTCTGCGTGGTATCGAGTGCGACGATCTCGCCTTGCTTGAGCATCGCGACGCGGGTGCAGACTTCTTCAGCTTCTTCCAGATAATGGGTGGTAAGCAAAATCGTGTGACCCTCGCGGTTCAGGCGGCGAATGAATTGCCACAGAGTTTGGCGCAACTCCACATCGACGCCTGCAGTGGGCTCATCCAGCACGATGACCGGCGGCTTGTGGACCAGTGCTTGGCCCACCAGCACGCGCCGTTTCATGCCGCCGGACAGCGCGCGCATATTGGCGTTCGCCTTGTCGGTCAGATGCAAATGATGCAACAGTTCATCGATCCACTTGTCGTTATTGCCAAGTCCGAAATAACCGGACTGAAATCGAAGCGTTTCGCGCACAGTGAAAAAGGGATCGAACACGAGTTCCTGCGGGACCACGCCCAGGTGACGGCGGGCATTGCGATAGTCACCTATGACGTCATAACCCATCACCGTCAACGTCCCGGAATCGGGCCGCGCAAGGCCTGCCAGCGCGCTGATCAGGGTGGTTTTGCCGGCGCCATTGGGGCCCAGTAAGGCAAAAAATTCGCCTCGCTCGACGCGCAGGTCCACGCCGCGCAAAGCGTGTACTTTGCCATAGTGTTTTTGTACCGCTCGAACGTCGACTGCAGCGGAACTCAAGGTGTGGCTGCGATTAGATCCGTCACACCGTATAGATCAGCCAAGGTTTTAAGGCTGGCAGGAAGATTGCTCACCTCGAGGCGTTTGCCTGCGGCTTCGGCCGCGCGGCGATAGTCCAGGATGAGTGCAAGCGCGGACGAATCCAGTTCGTTCGCGCCGGAAAAATCTAAAGTCACATCGTTCAACGCGCAATGCTCGCGGCCATTTTCCAACAGCGCACCCACGCTATCGATGACGATGGCGCCGGTTAGCTTAAGTTGGTTATTCTGCAGGTCCAGCACAGGAAAGCTCTAAATAAGTCCCATTTCGTCTTGATACTGCGTTGCCCACAAAAAATATCTCCTTACTTATCATACGTATGCGGCGGCAATGTTTTTTGCTCCTGCCTTTTTCCGCTTACAAGTCGAATTGACTCAGAGCATCCTTAGCTC
>JALYOK010000052.1 GCA_030856925.1 Pseudomonadota bacterium | reverse complement strand
AAGCTACCGCGGCTATCGCTTCCCCGCACAAATCATATGAAAGAAGCCATCAAAAAGCACATGCGTGAAAAGCATGCACTCGTTGACACGAACCTGTTGGTGCGGCTATCGGTTCGCGACGATGCGGCGCAAGTCAACGCCATTTTTTGCGTCTACAGTCGAACTTCCGTGAGCGGCGTGCAATCAATTTAATCTCCCCAAATCTGCCAGGAAGCGCTTGAGCTGATCGGTAATGAACGCGTACTCCGCCGTATCCTCCGAGCCCGGGCAACACGCAAGATGGCCGAGCAACGACGGAATCTCGACGTAGACGCTGTCCTTGACGCCGCGATAAATTTCTCGCGCCATATAGGAAGGTATGGTGCGGTCAGACATGCCCGGCATAATCAGCGTCTTGGCTTTGATCCTGCCGAGGGCCTCCAGCGTGTTGCCGCCGAACGGTTGCCCGACGTCGTGGTTACGCGTGGCTTGGTACCGGTAGATCAAGCTGCGGGCATCCCACACCTTGGCCCAACCCGTGCCGAAAGCTCGCAAGGCTTTGTCGTATTGGTCACTGTCGACCAGCGTGTTCAGGTGTTCATCGCTGTACAGCCAAGGAAAATAGATCATGCCAGCCGCGACGATGCCGTCGACCGGATTCTCAACGTAGTTGCCCGCGTTCCATTTTGAATCAAGCTTGATCGTGTTGATTACCGCATCGAAGATCGCGTGCACGTGACGATCGCTACGCGCGCTCGGCACGATTGCGAGCAGTCCCTTGGCGAAGTCGGGGTAGTTGATTCCCCATTCCAGCGCTTGGAACGAACCCATGGACGGACCGCCGACCGCCAGCAGGTTCTGCAGTCTTAAGCCCTGCGTGAGCAACGCGTGCTGTGCCCGCACCATGTCGCGAATCGTGTAGGCAGGAAACGCGGCGCCCAAGCCGTCGGCCGGTTTGCTCGATGCTCCGCCGCCGATGGCGTCGACCGTGATAACGAAGTACTTGGTCGTATCGAATGCTTTGCCGGGGCCGATAAAAATCTTGTAACCGTTGCGGCCTTGGCTGGCACCGTGGGTGATCAAAATGGCGTTATCGCGCATTGCGTTGAGCTCGCCATAGGTGTCGTAGGCAACGCGCATATTCTCTAAGCTTCCACCATTTTCGAAAGCAAATTTTTCGATGATGTAAAGCTTCGGCTCCTGGGCCACCGCGGGCAGCGATAATAAGATGCCGAGCACGCCAATGCAAACATGAAGAAGCATGTTGAAGCTCGTTCGATCGCGATTTGTATTCTCGTATATTCGTGCCACCCTAAATCCCCAACCCTTCTGCATTCAACACTCGCATCGGCTTGCCCTCGAGGAACGCGAGCACGTTGTCGATCGATTCCCCGTAAAACTGACCGTAGACCTCGCGCGTGCAGTAGCCGAGATGCGGGGTGAGCACCACGTGGGGAAAGCTACGCAGCGGATGATCGGCGGGTAACGGCTCTTGCGCAAATACGTCCAGGCCCGCGTAGAGATTTCCCGCGCGCAGGCTCTCGACCAGTGCCGCCTCATCCACCAGCGGTTCGCGCGACGTGTTGATGAGGATAGCGCCGGACTTCATGCGTGCCAGATCCGCACGCTTCTGTAATCTCGACCAGTCGGCGCTTTGACGCGCGACACCTTGCCAGTCGTCCAGTACTGCGATTTTGGTCATTTTCACCTCGGTAGTCGGCAAAGTTGCTGATCTCTAACGCTACGGCGGAAAATCAGCCCCCAAGGTCACCGCTTCCCAATGATCCATTGTCGACAATGGGGTAGAGAGCTTCGCACGCACGCGTCCGAGCCCGTCTTTGCCGAGCACGAGATTGAGCGGCGGGGCAGGACTCCCGACGACTTTGATGATCGCCTCCGCAGCCCGTTCCGGATCTCCGGCCTGCTTGCCGCTGCGGCCGGTGATCTCGGTGCGTCGAGCGCCGGCGGTCTTGGCGTACGCCTCGAGCGGATTGCGCGTTTGCTTGAGAGAACGACCGGCCCAGTCGGTGCGGAACGGGCCAGGCTCGATGACCGTCACGCGGATGCCCAGCGGCTCAACTTCCTTGGCCAGCGCCTCCGATAGCCCTTCGACAGCGAACTTCGTGGCGTTGTAATAACCGCCGCTCGGATTCCCGATGAGCCCGCCGACCGATGAGATGTTGATGATATGCCCGCGTCCGCGCGAGCGCATCCCGGGCAGCACGCGCTTGATCAGCGCAACCAAGCCGAAAAAGTTGGTCTCGAACATGGCGCGCACTTCGTCGTCCTCGCCCTCCTCCACGGCTGCGAGGTAACCGTAGCCGGCGTTGTTGACGAGGACATCGATGCGGCCAAACGCTGTCTCTGCTTGCGCGACGGCCTCGCTCACTTGGCGCGGGTCAGCGACGTCCAGCGCAAGCGCCTTGGCAGCATTCGAATACTCGGCGACCAGGTCCTCGATCTGTGCCGGATTGCGCGCAGTGACGGCGCATCGATCGCCTTGTTGCAGCACACGCTTTGCGAGCGCACGCCCGAGGCCGGTTGAGCATCCTGTGATGAACCAGACGGTGTCGGTGTGGGGTGGCATGGCTCGGTTCCTCCGTTATCTCGTCGTATGGTACTGCAGAGCGAAAACTCTGTCAGGTTGGATTCTCGTTTGCCATCCGCTCTTGAACTCGGTGCAAGTGCCATTAGCGTTTCATAGCCGTAACTGACGGTTTGCGTCCTCAGGTTGTGCCTGTGCCGGTGGTTTGAATGTTCTTGAGAGACCTGGCCACGAGTCACTGCTGGTGCGGCTCTCCGGCATGGCATTCCTGTGAGCCAGTATCCATGCGGCTCCGGGCGTGCTTCACTGAGGAATCCATAACCTGGTAAAGTTCATCCATTGCAGGAACAAGGGTGTATAACTTACGGGCTTTCTATAGATTTGTTGTTTTCCTCCTGTCAAAATTCACCAGCCCTAATCCGCTGCGTGAAACAAAAACGACAAGCTTCAAATTCCCAACCGCTAATTGAGCGGGAGTTATTTGGCTCCTGCACGACATCGCGCGAGCCAATTGGATCAGGCTCGTAATGCACTGACGAACCAACGGGAATCGGAGTAACGTGGAAAAGCTGAATAAGAGCGACTACTGGACCATAAATGCCACGGTTATCGCTGGCTTACCCCCGGCGGCGCCCACGCCATGAAGGGCGAGTTCGCTGGGATCAACGACTTTGAGGTGACTGCCTTTTTGGTCATTCTTCCGGTCCATCTCAACAATCGCCGTCGAGAAATGCCAGACGAACTTTGACGATCCAGTGAAAAAGCAAACCGGCCAATTGATTTACTCACCGAGTGATCTCGTCCGATATCTTGCATCCCCATTTGCGTCGTGGATGGACCGATACCACTTGGAGAATCCTGGCGCCGTCAGCCCGGATGAGGAGTCCGAGGATCAGAAACTAATCGCAGAGACCGGCAACCAGCACGAGCGCGTTGTGCTCGATGAATTCAAGTCTTCTGTCGCCGACCTAGTCGAGGTTCCGAAGGGCGATACCGTCGTAGCGCGGACAAAGACACTCTCCGCTATCAATTCGAAGGCCTTCATCATCTATCAGGCGGCGCTGAATTGCGGGCAGTTCGCGGGCTTCGCCGACTTCCTCATGCTCGATGAATCAGGACGGTATCAGGTCTGGGACACCAAGCTCGCCCGTTCGCCCAAGCCCTATTACGCCATTCAGCTTTGCTGCTACTCGGAAATGCTCGCCGCCGTGACCGGTGAACCAATGCCGGAAAAATTCGGGATTATTCTCGGCGCCAAGGACAGAGTTGAGTTCGGCGTCGAGGACTTCATCCACTATTACCTCCGCATCAAGGCGAGCTTTCTGGTTATGCAGAACGGCTTCACGGGAAATTTGGCAGACCGCCCGGAGCCGCTTCCCCGAGCCGATCATGGCCGCTGGACTTCCCATGCCGAAAAGTTCTTCAACGACACGGACCACCTCGTACAAGTCGCTGGCATAAGCGTCGGCCAGATCAAAAAGCTAAAAGCGGCCGGCATTGCAACGATGACCGCGCTTGCCAAAGCCGCAGGGAAATCGGTTCGCAAGCTTGCCAACGACTCGTTGGAAAAACTCGTCGCCCAAGCTCGCCTTCAGTGCCAGACGCGTAGTGACCGGATTAAAAACCCCGAAGCCTCCCCGCAACACGAGGTTCTGCCCCACACCGGCCCGAATGGCGAACCCGTAGGTCTCGGCGCGCTTCCTGCTGATGATCCGGCGGACGTTTTTTTCGACATGGAGGGCTATCCGTTGGTTTCCGGCGGACTGGAATACCTGTTTGGTGTCTGCTCGCGAAACGGACTTGACTTCAAGGACTGGTGGGCGCACGACCGCGACGAGGAAAAGTTCGCACTCGAGGGCTTCGTGGACTGGGTGTTCAGCAGATGGCAGAACAACCCCGGAATGCACATCTACCATTACGCTGCCTACGAGGTCAGTTCGGTTC
>JALYOK010000032.1 GCA_030856925.1 Pseudomonadota bacterium | reverse complement strand
TTGGCGATGGCGGCGGTGTTTTGCTTCGCCATCATGGATATGATGGCGAAGTATCTCGGCTCGTTCTATCCGGTATTGGCTTTGGTGTGGGCGCGCTACACGGTGCATATGCTGATCATGCTGGTGTGGCTCGGGCCGTCGATGAGATTGGATTTAGTGCGCACGCCGCGGCCGTGGCTGCAGATCCTGCGCGGGTTGTTTCTTGTTGCCTCCACGTGTTTTTTCTTCCAGGCGCTGCGCCTTATGCCCATGGCCGAGGCGTCCGCCATCGGCTTCATGGCGCCGATGCTGGTGACGTTGCTCGCGGCGCCACTGCTCAAAGAAAAAATCAGCCGCCGCCGTTGGATCGCGGTGATCCTAGGATTCATCGGCGTCATGATCATCATTCGTCCCGGCGGCAAGGTATTTTCGCCGGCCGCATTGCTCCCGCTCGCGACGGCGTTGTGTTTTAGCCTGTACCAAATCACCACCCGCAAGGTGCATGCGGAAAATCCGCGCACCAGCCTGTTCTACAGTGCGCTGGTGGGGAGTTTGGCCCTGTCTGCAGTGTTGCTGATAGCCTATGTGATGGTTCCTTTTTCGCTGACTAAACCGACGCTGTGGCACAGCGTTTTAATTATCGCCCTCGGCGCGATCGGCGGGGTGGGGCACTTGGTGTTGATCCGCGCTTTGCGCAAAGCGCCGGCTTCGGTGCTCGCGCCGTTTTACTACACCCAATTGGTATGGATCATTTTGTTTGGCTATCTCGCATTCGGAGATTTTCCCGACGGCTGGACCTTGCTGGGCACCCTCGTCATCGTCGCTAGCGGTATGTATGTCGCCTACGGCGAGCGCGTGCATTTTCGCAAGGTCACGCGTCCGACGTCGAAACTTGGGTATTGATGCGGCAGCGCTTTTGTTGGCCATCGACCGATCCGTTGGCGTAAAATAATTGAAATTATTCACGGCAGGGGAAATAAATGCAGGATTTGATTATCAAGAACGCGATGCTTTACGACGGCACGGGGGCGGTCCCGCGGCTCGAGCAAGTCGCGGTCAAGGATGGCATGATTGCAGCGACCGGCGCCGATTGCGGGCCCGCCCGTGAGGTGGTCGATGCCGGCGGCCTGGCGCTGATGCCCGGCATTATCGACAACCATACGCATTACGACGCGCAGATCACCTGGGATCCCCTCGTCTCGCCGTCGCCGTCGCTGGGCGTGACCACGGTGGTCATCGGCAACTGCGGTTTTACCATCGCGCCCTGCCGGCCCGAAGATCGCGATCGAAACTTGCGTAATCTCACCCATGTCGAAGGCATGTCGCTCGATGCTTTGCGCGCCGGTGTCGACTGGCAATTTGAAACCTTCCCGGAATTCTTGAATCTGCTGGAAGAAAAAGGCGTTGGACCGAACGTCGCCGCCTTCATCGGTCATTCATCCGTGCGGACTTGGGTATTGGGCGAAGATGCCTCGAAGCGCGCCGCCACGCCGGCGGAAGTCGAAGAAATGCGCCGCATTGTGTTAGATGGCTTGCAAGCGGGCGCGGTTGGGTTTTCCACGACGACTTCGTATCAGCACAATGGCGAGAACGGAATTCCCATGCCGTCGCGCCTTGCCGATCAGCACGAAATGGAAACCCTCGTCGGCACATTGAACGAAGCCAAGCGCGGCGTGTTCATGCTGACCAAGGCTTCGGACACGAAAATGTCATTCTTAGAATCCTTGGGCCAAGCGGCGCAGCGGCCTATGCTGGTGGCGGCGATTTTGCACAATCCGCTGGTGCCGGAAGAAGTGTTCGAAGACATGAAGGGCATCGCCACCGCGCGCACCCGCGGCAGCGATATGTACGGCGCCGTGTCCTGTTGTCCGCTGCGGTTCGAATTCACCATGCATGAACCTTATGTGTTCGAAGCGCTGCCGTCGTGGGCGCCGGCGATGAAAGTCCATGGCGAAGACGCCAAGGCGTTGTTCGCAAGCGCCGAGTTTCGACGAGGTGTGAAGAATGAACTCGCGAAAGTGCAGCGGCGCATGTTCACCGGTGATTGGGGCAAGGTCCACGTCGCCATGGTCGCCAACGACGTGAACAAAGCTTTTGAGGGAAAGTCTATCGAGGAGCTTGCCAAGGCCGACAACAAGCATCCCCTCGATTGGATGCTCGACTTCGCTCTGACGGAAAACCTTAACACCGTATTTACGGCGGTATTGCTCAACTGGGACGAAACCGAAGTGGCGCGTTTACTCACCGACCCGAACGCCCTGGTGTCGCTGTCCGACGCCGGCGCGCATCTCACCTTTCTGTGTGACGCCGCATTCGGCTTGCATTTCATGGGCCATTGGTCCCGCGACAAAGGTCTGATGCCGCTCGAACAGGCAGTAAAAAAACTGACCAGCGATCAGGCGAAATTTTTCGGCATCAAGAATCGCGGGGTTCTCAAAGTCGGCGCCCATGCAGATATGTTGTTGTTCGATCCGACATCCGTGGGTCGCGGCGAAGGCAAGCGCCTATTCGATTTGCCTGCCGGCGGCTCACGTCTCACCACGACGGCCAAGGGCTTGCATGGTGTTTGGGTCAATGGAACGCAAATCGCCGATGGCGGCGGTTTGCGAAAAAACGCCGGACGGCCGGGTAAATTGTTGCGAGAGTTTGGTCATTAAGTTGTCGTCCCCCGGGAGATCGCGCCATCGAATTGAACGCTGTCATCGATCTCGTGTGGGACAACGCCCAGCGAGGTATTTATTATCCTGAGCCGCTACACGGCCAACTCTCCCTGGACGACGCTTACCGCGTGAACCTCGCGATCACCCGGCGTCACCTTGCCCGGGGCGAAAAGCAAGCGGGCTGGAAAGTCGGCGTGACCGCCAAAGCTATGCAGGAACAGATGGGCGTGCATCAGCCCGTGTTTGGCGTTTTATTCGAACGCGGCCAGCGGGACAGCGGCGTGAGTTTAAATTTTGCCGACCTGATCGAACCCTCGGCGGAAAACGAATTGTGCATCACCATCGGCAAGACTTTGCGCGGTCCCGGCGTCACGATAACGCAGACGCGATCGGCAATTGCCGCGGTCGCGCCCGCTTTGGAAATTGTAGAGCGGCGCGGCGTGTTCAGCGATTTGCCGTTGGCGATGGCCGACAATGCCCAACAAAAACACTTCGTCACCGCCATGGCATCGGCCTGGAAGCCAGTATCCATGCGGCTCTCCGAGGCATCGGTAGACGTCTATCTGAACGGCGTGTGGCAGGAAAAAGCGAGCGGCGCGGAAGTGATGGGCGATCCTGTCGCATCTGTCACTTGGCTCGCCAACAAACTCGCGGAATTCGATCTAGCGCTGGAAGCGGGAATGCGGGTCATGTCCGGCTCCTTCACCAAGCAATATCGCATCAAACGCGGCGATCACATCGAATCGCGTTTTACGCCATTTGGAACGGTGAAAGCCAACTTTCCTTAAACGTCGATTGTTCCCGCAGCGTCGTGGCGCGAACCGCGCCGCAGTCGCACGAGTAGCGACACGCCTATACCGAGTGTCAATCCCTCTTCGATGCCCCACAGCAACACGCCGAAAAATGTCGCGAGCAGAGTGAGCGCGTCCAGACGGTTCGCATGCCAGAGGATCGATAGGGTCCTAATATTCACCAGCGGAATAATGGCGACGATAATGATCGCCGCGAGCGCAGCTTTGGGGATGTTCATAAACCAAGAGGCGAATAGAGCCACAGCCAACGCGATGATGAGCGCCGTGACGATCGCGGCGACTTGGGTGCGCGCCCCGGCGGCATAATTCACCATGGTGCGGCTGAAGCCACCGGCGACCGGCATGGTGCCAGAGAAGGCCGCGGCGACATTCGCGCAGCCGAGCGCGAAGAGTTCCCGATTGGCGTAGATGGTTTCGTGATGTCGAATCGCCAGGGTTTTCGCGATCGCTATGCTTTCCACATAGCCGATCAAGGCGATGAATAGCGCCGAAGGCGCCAGCGTCAGCCAGTTGCTCGTCTTAAGAAAGCTCGATGATAGCGACGGCAGTCCGGACGGGACGTGCCCGACGATATCGACTTGCTGAGATCCGGAGAGATCGAATTGGACGACGGCCAGCGCAGTTGCGATGACCACAAAAAGCGGGCCTAGCCTGCTGAGGGCGGTCACAACTTCAGTCTTGACGCCAAGGCGATGCAGCCACTGACCGATCGGACGATTGAACCAGGCCAACGCGATCACGCTACAGAAGCCGATCGCAAGGGTGGCCGCGTTGATCTGCCTTAGATAATTCGGCAGATCGCGCAATGCCTCCAGGCCCGAGTGCTGATCCGTGGGAGTCGCGCCGACCAAATGAGGAAACTGGCTTAGTATAATCAAGATAGCCGCGCCGCTGCTAAATCCGGACAAGACCGGATGACTGATGAGGTTGACCAGCGAGCCGAGCCTTAGTGCACTGAAGGCGATAAGAAGCAGGCCGCCTTCCAAAGCCAAGATCGCCGCATTGCCGATCTGACCGCCGTTATTTTTCATCTCCGGCGCAGCCAAGGCGCTCGCGACCATAATCGCGGCGACGGACACGGGGCCGACGGACAACGTGCGGCTGGTGCCAAACAGTGCATACACCATCATTGGCAGAATGCTTGCATACAGGCCTGCTTGCGGCGGCAGACCGGCGAGCATCGCGAAGGCGATGCCCTGCGGAACTAACAGAATCGCCGTGATAACACCGGCAATTGCGTCGCCGACGAGCTCGCGTCGAGTATATCCGGGCAGCGCCGCCGCGAGGCCAAAGATACGGTCCCAGGTCAATTCAGGAGCCTCGAATTGAGTTCCTCGCAAAGCGCGATGGACTTAATCGAAGGTCTCCTTGACTTTGCCGCACGCAAGGTTGGCGGGCACAGCGATATCCATCAGCCTGGGATCGGGCAGATTTAGATTGTTCATGATGTTTGCATACTCCGCGGCCGAACTTACTTGCAGACGCGGATTGTATTGTCGTTCTTCGCCGATGGTCGACGTGGTCCAGCCTTTGTAGTCGTGGGCGGGATAGACCAAAGTGGGGTTAGGCAAGCGCAGCAGTATATCGAATAGACTGTCATAGGCGGCGTAAGGATCGCCGTTTTGGAAATCGGTTCGCCCCGTGCCGCGAATCAGCAACGTATCGCCGGTGAACACCCGATCCGCCATCACGAAGCTGAACGAATCGTCAGTATGGCCGGGGGTATGAACTCCCTTCAAATCGATGCCATCGACATGGATTATCTCGCCATCGTTGAGCTTCACCGAAACGCATTCGGCTTTGGAGTATTGGCCCATCATGGTCGGACAGCCAACCCGGTCGCGCAGCCGGCCCAAGGCGGTGATGTGGTCGGCATGAACGTGAGTGTCGAGCGCCAAGATCAGTTTCACGTCGAGTTCCCTAATCAGTTGCAGGTACTGTTCCAGGTTCTCGAGCACCGGATCGATCAAAAGCGCTTCGCCGCCGCTGCGACTCGCGAGCAAATAGGTGTAGGTGCTAGAAAGGTGATCGAAGAGCTGACGAAATATCATGACAAAATCCTATGCAGTGGCAGACCCGCGGTTATGCAAACTTTGTCAGCATATCAGTGATTCGCTTCAGGTTTTGTTGCGCGGCCGGAGTTAGGGGTGCGGAATTACCAACCTGCTCCTGGATGATGCAAGCAATCATTTTATGGAACACCCGATCGAGCGCCTTGCGGCTGGCGGAAAGTTGCTGGGCGATTTTCTCGCATTCTTCGTCGTTCAAGATCATATTCTGCACGCCGCGCAACTGCCCTTCCGCGCGTTTCAACCTTAAAATTAAATCGTCTTTGTCGTGCTGGGAATGTAAATTTGCCATAGCGGCGATCCTGATGTGTTGTAACTATACTGGGTATAGTATATAGTCATAAACCTTACCTGGGAGAAAATATGCATGAATTTTCACCGTTGACGGCGCTGGTCGGAGGCGTGCTGATAGGAATCAGCGCTAGTCTGCTGTTGTGGCTAAATGGCAGAATGGCCGGCGTCAGCGGGATCGTCCGCGGCGTGTTATGGGCGTCATCGTGGTCGGACCGGCTATGGCGGTTGTTGTTTGTGCTGGGTTTGATTGTGGGAGGCATGGTATATGTGCTGTTGTTCCCAAATTTGGTGACGGCGCGCCAAGGGTATCCGTTACCGTTGATCGTGGCGGCTGGCCTGCTGGTGGGTTTTGGCGCCGCGATGAGTGGCGGCTGCACCAGCGGCCACGGCGTATGCGGCCTGGGGCGGTTATCTGTCCGATCGCTGATCGCGACATTGACATTTCTGGCCGCAGGCATCGTCACCGTTTATTTTATACGTCACGTCGCTGGAGTTGCAGCATGAAACCTGAAAATTTCATTGCCCTGGCGACCGGGATATTGTTTGGTTTGGGTTTGGGCATCGCCGAGATGATCGATCCCAACAAAATACAGAACTTCCTCGACGTAAGCGGTACGTGGGATGCTAGCCTGATGTTCGTTCTTGGCAGTGCAGTGGGGACGACGCTGGTGGCGTTTCGCTTTATTTTGCAACACAGTCAACCGCGATTCGCTGCCAGCTTTCACCTGCCGCTCTCGACTCAGATCGATCGCAAGCTAATCGTGGGTTCGGCTGTTTTTGGAGTGGGTTGGGGTTTGGCGGGCTATTGCCCGGGACCCGCTTTCGCGGCGCTGGCTTTAGGCGGCTGGGAGCCGCTGGTTTTCTTGCCCGCGATGGCGTTGGGATTTACGCTGCACCGCTGGTTTGCTGTCGAGGAAAAAGCCGCCGTAGCCGATGCTTAGCTTGCGGCCTTCAACCTGGGCTTGAGCCAATCGACGATCGTTTGATAAACAGGTTCCGAGTCTGTTTCGTTCAGGGTTTCGTGATACATCCCGTCCCAGCGTTTAAAAGTTTTGTCAGTCATTCCAGCCGCCGCGAAAAAAACCTCGCTGGCTCGGATATCAGTTATGGCATCCGCCCCGCCATGCATTAGCAACAAGGGAAGACGCAGCGACCCGGCATGCGACGACGCATATTCCCCGGCCTTGATGAGAGCAACGAACGCCGCTGCCGACATCACCGGATTCGCCAGCGAATCTTGTTCGAGCGTCTTCGCGACTTCCGGAT
>JALYOK010000556.1 GCA_030856925.1 Pseudomonadota bacterium | reverse complement strand
TACGAAAGAGGTGGGGAGCAATCCCGCTCGATCGCAACCAACGCAGAAGAAGGAAGATGGAACAAGAACAACTCATCAGGACCGGGTTTATATGGCGCGGCAATTGGATAAGCTAACGAGTCGCGTGAGCAGCCGGAGCGGCGGGTGAAACTTCGCCGGATGAAGGGAACACGGTCCACGCGATCAGCGCGAGGGCCACAATAATGACTCCGCCGCCAATCAGCCAGCGCAATCGAGATGAAAGCCAATGCGAGCGGCCGAACTCGCTGTCGTCTATGGCCGCGGTAACGTGCCTTGATTCGACCGTGCGCGCGCCGTCGGCGTAGGCAGCGAGCAGGGTTTTGTCCGCTAGAATGTTGACACGGCGCACCAGGCCTTCCGAAACTGCGGTGATCCTGGAAATACAGCGGGCGCTAAAGACGTCGGATCCGTGGTAGCCGGCCGCGCGCAAACGAAAGTTGAGGTATTCACCGATTTCGTTTTGCGGCATGGGCGGTAGAAAAAAACTGTGGATGATGCGTTCTTTCACTTGACGCATATGGGGTTGCGCCAAGTTATGATCCAGTTCCGGCTGGCCAAACAACACGATCTGCAACAGCTTGTCGCGGTTGGTTTCCAAGTTGGATAACAGCCGCAACTCTTCCAGCGTATCGAGCGGCATGGCGTGGGCTTCGTCGATCAACACCACCACTTGCCGGCCTCGCGCGTGCAGCTTGATGAGATGCTCCTGCAACTTTTCCAGCACAGCGGCAGTGTTGAGGCCCTTGGTCTTGATCTTAAGATCGTTGGCGATGGCGTGGAGTATCTCGTCGCGGGTCAAGCTCGGGATCGCGAGATAAATGGTTTCCACGGTCGCGGGCAAGCGCTCCGCCAGCACGCGGCACAGCATGGTCTTGCCCGCGCCCACTTCGCCGGTGACTTTCACCAACCCATCGCCGGCCCCTATGGCGTAGATCAGCGCATCCAGGGTTGCGCCGCGATTGGCGCCGGAAAAGAAGAACTCCGTATGGGGCGTGATCTTGAACGGCGCTTGGGTGAGGCCGAAATGGTCGAGATACATCACTTCGATAAGGCCTTGCCGTATACGTCCATCCGGCTGTAGAGTGTGGTGCGATTGATGCCAAGCAATTTCGCCGCGTGGCTAACGTTGCCTTGCGCCAGTGCCAATGCGGCCTCAACAAAGGCCTGTTCGGTTTCGTGCAACATCTCGTCTAAGTTAAAGTTCTTTTCTTTTAGCAAGCGTTGCTTAGCGGCGTCGGCCAACGACTTGGGTTCCATCGCAGCGGCGCGGTCCGCGTCGGGGTCCAAATCGAATTCCGCCTCGATCTGGTTGACATCGAGCTCGTGGCCTGCGTGCTTAGCTGAGAGGCGAATGACGATATTCTTCAATTCGCGCGCGTTGCCGGGAAAATCATACTCAACCCAGCGCGCCAAAGCCGCCGGATTGAGCGAGAAAGGTACGCTGCCTTGTTGTTTCGCGAACAGAAGCCGGAAGTGATGAAGCAGCAAGAGCTTGTCATTGCCGAGATCTCGCAGCGGTGGCACGCTAATGCTGAACACACTCAGGCGATGAAAAAGATCGGCGCGAAACCGGCCGGCTTTGATTTCCTTGCGCAGGTCGCGGTTAGTGGCGGCGATCACCCGCGCTTTGCTCACCCGCGTCTGCGTTTCGCCCACGCGCTGGAACTCGCCGTTCTCCAAAACCCTTAAAAGCTTGGCTTGCAACTCGATGGGCAGTTCGCCGATTTCGTCGAGAAATAAAGTGCCGCTGCCCGCGTCTTCGAAATAGCCCGACTTGGCGCCCACTGCGCCGGTAAACGAGCCCTTGCTATAACCGAACAAGGTCGGCTCCACCAGCGTCGGCGAAATGGCGGCGCAATTCAACGCAAAATAAGGCTGCCCGCCGCGCTGGCTCAGATGATGCAACGATGTGGCGACACGCTCTTTGCCGCTGCCCGACTCGCCTTCGATTAAAACCGGATGGATCGATCCGGCGTAAAGCGCGATCTGACTTTTGAGTTTTTGAATCGGCGCGCTGTCGCCGATGATCTTACCCGGCCCACCCTGCGCATCTTTTTCGACTCCTAGTTCGTCGTCTTTGAGTCTCAGCGCGTTCATGAGCAAGTTCTTCAGATGGCCCGGCTCGCAGGGTTTGGGCACCAGATC
>JALYOK010000550.1 GCA_030856925.1 Pseudomonadota bacterium | reverse complement strand
GCGGTGGCGAGCCTTGGCGTAAGGCCCACTGTGATGGCCGGCGCCGCGCCGATGCTGGAGGTTCATGTACTCGATTTCAACGCAGACATTTATGGACGCCGCGTCCGGGTCGAATTCTTACACAAACTCCGCGACGAAGAAAAATATCCCGACCTCGAAACATTGCGCCGGCAAATTGAGCGCGACGTGGAGCACGCACGACAATTACTCAAAAGCGACGCATGATTGACTACAAAAAAACATTGAACCTGCCCGACACGCCGTTTCCCATGAAGGGCGATCTCGCCAAACGCGAGCCCGGCTGGGTCGATGGTTGGCAGAAAAACAAACTTTATCAACGCATCCGCGAAGCGAGTAAGGGCCGACCGAAATTTATTTTGCACGATGGTCCGCCTTATGCAAACGGCGACATCCACATCGGTCATGCAGTCAACAAGATTCTCAAAGACATCGTCGTCAAGAGTAAGACCTTGGCGGGCTATGACGCGCCCTACGTGCCGGGTTGGGATTGCCACGGTATGCCAATCGAAATCCAAATTGAAAAAAAGTACGGCAAGAATATCCCGGTGGAAGAAACACAGCGTCTCGCGCGCGCCTACGCGGCGGAACAAATCGAGCGGCAGAAGAAGGATTTTATTCGCCTGGGCGTATTGGGTGATTGGGACGATCCTTACACCACCATGGCGTTCAAGAACGAAGCCGATGAAATTCGCGTACTCACCAAGCTCATGGAGAAAGGTTATGTCTATCGCGGGCTGAAGCCCGTCAATTGGTGTTTCGATTGCGGTTCGGCCTTGGCGGAAGCGGAGGTAGAATATGCCGACAGAAAAGATATCGCCATAGATGTTGGTTTCAATCTCGCCGATGAGGATCGTGAGAAATTGGCTGAGGCCTTCGGCGCGAGGCTGCCGGCGGGCGTGCCGGTGTTCGCTGTGATTTGGACGACGACGCCGTGGACAATTCCTTCTAATCAAGCGTTGAATGTTCATCCTGATTTTGCCTACGCGCTGGTCAAAGCGAAGCGTCACGATGCCGAAGAAGTCATGTTGGTAGTCGCGCAGGAACGCGTTCAGGAATGTCTGACGGCGTACGGTTTGAGCGGGCAAATCGAAGGAAATTCCATAGGCAAGAACCTCGAGAACATTCGCTTCCGACATCCATTTTATGAACGCTACTCGCCGGTATATCTCGGTGATTATGTCACCCTGGATGCCGGCACGGGCATCGTCCACAGCGCACCGGCGTATGGCATCGAGGATTTCGAATCATGTCGTCACTACGGCATGAAAGACGATGAAATGCTCACCCCGGTGTTGGGCGGCGGTAAGTTTGCCGACAGCCTGCCTTTCTTCGGCGGGCTTTCGATCTGGAAAGCGAATCCCCTGATCGTAGACAAGCTGCGCGAAGTCGGCGCATTGTTTGCTAGCGTCGATTACGTCCACAGTTATATGCAATGTTGGCGCCATAAGACGCCGATCATTTATCGCGCAACGACTCAGTGGTTTGCGAGGATGGACAAGGCGCCTAAAGGCGAAGGCGCATCGGCATTACGCACCTGTGCGTTACGCGCGATCGAAGCGACGGAGTTTTTCCCCCAATGGGGCAAGGCGCGGCTGCACAACATGATTGCCAACCGGCCGGATTGGACATTGTCGCGCCAGCGCCAGTGGGGTACGCCGATGCCGTTCTTTCAGCACAAGGAAACCGGCGCGCTGCATCCGCACACTGCGCAGTTGTCGGAACAAATTGCGAAACGAGTGGAACAAGGCGGCATTGAAGCGTGGCAGAGGATCAGTGCGGCGAATTTTCTCGACGCCGACGCCGAGCAGTACGAAAAGAACATAGACACGCTGGACGTGTGGTTTGATTCCGGTTCAACCCATCAGACCGTGATGGGTGGGCCCCATGCCGATGAAACCGGCACAGGTTCTCACGCGGCCAGCTCACGCTTTCCTGCTGATCTTTATCTTGAAGGGTCGGACCAACATCGCGGCTGGTTTCATTCCTCGTTGCTGGTGAGTTGCATGCTAAACGACGTCGCGCCTTATAAAGCTTTGTTGACTCACGGTTTCGTGGTTGACGGCCAGGGGCGTAAGATGAGCAAAGCAGACGGCAATGTCATCGCTCCGCAAAAGGTGACCGACTCCCTCGGCGCCGAAATACTAAGACTTTGGGTCGCGGCCACGGACTACTCCGGTGAGTTGACGATTTCCGATGAAATCCTGAAACGTGTGGTCGAAGGCTATCGCCGCATTCGCAACACGTTACGGTTCTTGCTTGCGAATATCGCCGACTTTGATATCGAGCGCGACAAGCTGGCCCCGGCCTCGTGGCTGGAAATCGACCGTTACGCGCTCGCGTTGACAGCCAAGCTGCAAGCCGATGTCAGCGACGATTACGCGCGCTATCAGTTTCATGCGGCCGTGCAAAAGGTCCAAAGCTTTTGCTCGGAGGATCTGGGTGGATTTTATTTAGATGTGTTGAAAGATCGGCTTTACACAGCCGGGAAAAATTCGCCCGCGCGGCGTTCAGCGCAAAACGCGCTGTTTCACATGGCCCACGCACTGGTGCGTTTGATGGCGCCGATTTTGAGCTTCACGGCCGAAGAAGTATGGGGCGTGTTGACCGGGAAACCGGACGATAGCGTGTTTCTGTACACGTGGTACGAAGTGCCTGAGATCAATGAGAGTGAAAGACTTCTGCAGCGTTGGACGAGGATGCGCCGACTGCGCGCGGCGGTGACGAGACAGCTCGAAGAGCTTCGTGTGGCGGGCAAAATCGGGTCGTCGTTGGCGGCAGAATTGGATCTTTATACCGAGAGCGAACACAGGAAGTTCCTCGCGTCTTTCGAGGATGACATTCGCTTTATTTTCATTACATCGCAGGCGCGCGTGCGTAGCGAGCAAAACGCCGACGCTCAGGCTAGCGGGATCGACGGAATTACTTTGCATACGCATGCCAGTATCCACCCAAAGTGCGAACGCTGCTGGCATTACCGAGCCGATGTCGGCGCGAACAGCGAGCATCCGACCATTTGCGGGCGTTGCGTGCAAAACTTGTACGGCGGTGGGGAGCCGCGACGCTATGCTTAATTGGATCCGCCGGCTGGGATTGAGCGCGATTGTGATCGTATTGGACCAGCTCACTAAAAGCTGGGTAACTTCCACGTACCAGTTTGGCGACAGCGTCACGATAACCTCTTTTTTCAACTTGGTGCTCGCTTACAACACCGGCGCGGCGTTTAGTTTTCTCGCCGGCGCCGGGGGCTGGCAGCGAGCGTTTTTCATCGCCATTGCGGTGATCGCGTCAATCGCCATTATCTTTCTGC
>JALYOK010000187.1 GCA_030856925.1 Pseudomonadota bacterium | reverse complement strand
GATTTTCTCGATCTACTGCCGGATGATCGGGTGTCGAGCAAAACGAAGCTCGCCGCCTTTATCCGGGTGTGGAAACATCACCCAGGGGATGCTTGAAGCCCCGGATCGAGCAGCACTGCCACGAGCCGCATGGCCCTAGGCCAACCCCTCCAGCTTGCCTCGTGGCATGGCATGCCTTACGGGCCAATGTCCATGTGGCTTCCAGGCCCGTGTGTCTTGTGGAAAATTGGACGATGGCGCCTATGCGGCTACGGTCATAGTCGACGGGATAGATCTAAGCGCGGACCCGATCCTAAATGATCTTATGCAGCACCGATTCGATAGTCGGTAGTGTCAGTCAAGCAACTCGGGTGCAATTTAGGAATGTGTTCCCTTCCAGCGGCTTTGCCACTAGAAGGGAACGACAAGTTGAGAAACTACTATTTGGTGATCGTCCAAACGACCGCGGATTTCGGCGTCGTGTAGAACGGCGATTCCATCTGGTAATTCACGTAAAGCTCGCCGTAGTCTGCCACGTACATCGTCTTGCCATCCATACTAAACTCGACGTCGTTGGTGCGCTCGAATCCACCCCGGTTTTCCTTCTTCTGATAGGCATTGGGTCCGGGATCGATGTTCTCAGCGAAGATCGACCACTTGACGCCGGTCGGATTGAGGAATTCGACCTTTACGATCGCCGGCCACATCGCACGCAGGCTTTCCGGACCGTTATCGATGATGCCGAATACGGCGGTGAAAATTGTGTCCGTCGCACCGAAGGCCTTTGGCGACCAGGCTAAACCGTCCATCGGGTTGTTGGTGTCCCACTCCATCACGGGGTTGACATAGCCGTTGGGGTTTGGATTGGCGATGATCAGCGGCGTGCCCCGAACCCCAATCGAATGGTCGATGAAGCGATAAGGCGGCAGCGTCGGAATGAACGGCTTGTCGCCGATGTTCAACTGGGGATTCGGCCGTGTGGGGTCGAACTTGTTGCCGCGATAAACGTCAGGCCCGGAGCGCTTGATGTCGACGAAGTTAAAACCATCCTTGTCCGGAAAACCCGCATCTTGTCCCTTCTCGGTAAAGATGAACAGTCTCTCGGCGGCATTGGCGACGCGGCGATTGCCCTTGTCGTTATGTCCGTTGTCGCTGACCGCCAGCGCATTCTCGAAGCGAGAGCCCTTGGGTCCGAAAGACACACCCGACGAATTACGCAAGCCCATCGCGAATACCTCCCAGTCCTCGGTGGTGTAGCTGCTGTCGGCCTTAAGTTTGGCTCTGTGGATAGCGCCACCACACGGTTTTTGCGCCTTGATTACTTGCCCGGGTTTAGACGGGGTCCCCTTGGGAAGATATGAACCCGTGAGATTACCTTGACTGTCTCGAATATTCAGTCCCGTCACCACGATGTCCCGGCAGGGCGGATCACGCGGTAGCGCTGGAACGCCTGCGGGTGTGCGTTTTTCCCAGTAGGGATCGATAGCATCGGTCCAACCATGGATGTCCGGGTCGGAAAAACCGGAGTTTGTCGGCGCACCGACCGCGTAATACAACCAACCGTCCCGGCAGGTGATGCCGCCTAGTGCGTGGTCTCCGATGGGCACCTCATTCATGATCAGCTTCGGCGTGCCGTTGACGCCGTCGATTTCCCAAATACCGTAGCTATAGTCACCGACATAGGTGCGGCCATTCTCCGCGCAATAGCCCAGCTCGTTCAGCGCAAAGGATTTGAACACGCCCAATCCAACACCGTCACGAATCAATTTACCCGACTTGTCGAAGATCTTAACGTGCGGCTTGTCGATGCCTTCTGGTGGAAAGCCGAACGTGTTACCCGAGATGGCAACCCACACATTATCTTGCTTGTCGACGGTGATGGATGTGACGGTATCAAGACCGGCTGCGAACACGCCCACCTTATATCCTGGCGGCACTTTGATCTTGCTTGGATCAGGCTTCACAGGCACGCGCGTAGACCATTTTCCTGCGGGGCCTGCGGGCTCCGCTTTTGCTCGATCCTGCGCCAAAGCGGCTCCAGACACGAGTCCCACTGCCAATGCCAGAACTGCCGTGTACATCTTCATAATGAACTCCTCCATTGAAGTTTGACCGAACACCTGTCGGCTTGCTTGCACTGCAACAACAACTATCAGGGCGCCCCGCCCCAATTAGCGGAAAAGTGCAGTCCCAAATAGATTCAACTAAAACGTTCGTATGTGCGCGACAATCCCGCGGATCAGATCTTCACTCAAGCGTTTTTCCCATGCGGGCATAGTGGCGATCTTCCCCATATAAGCGCCACCCTTCTTGATGATCAATATGAGATAGTCATCGGATACCCCGGCCATATATTCTTTATTGGCGAGTGTTCCTATATGCGGACTGAAGCCACCCCGATGCCCTTCCCCTCCATCGCCACCATAACCGTGGCATCCCGCACACATCTGATCGTAAACTTCTTTCGGGTTCTTGGATTCAAGCAGTGACGGGGCCGCGGGATCGGCGCTCGATACATCATTCTGCGCAACCGACGCAATCGGCATTGAAAATAACAGCATCGCGATGATCACGGCCCAAAATTTCATTTGATCCCAGCCAAGAAAATAGGCATTTCAAAGATCTTCTTACACCGGTCGCGACCTTGTAGCCGAACCGGGCAACAGTCAAATAAGGTGTAAGAGGGTTCGATTAATATAAAAGACTATATCGCTGCGAAGATAGGACGTCAATCATCCTTGAATCGGCAAAGTACTTTAAAATTAAATCGTCGAACCCACCAAAATCATTGCACCAGAAATCGATAGGTTTGATGAATACGATTTTTCCGTTGCCGTTCTTCACCACGTTATAGCCACGTAAGCCGTCGCCGTTTTCATCGAAGTTGTAGGCGCCGCGTCGCGCCACGATCGATCAAAAACTATATCCTATCCCGACCCGCGCCCGAATTCCCGGCTGCTCAAAGCCGACGAACTGCTCGTAGTGATCGTCAAGCAGATTGTCGATCGCGAACGTCGCGGATAAATTGCGCCACTTGTAGGTGAGCGCCACATCCACCCGGGTATAGGAATCAAGCTCCACCTCACCTGTGGGTATTGAAGAATCGAACGCTTTCCCGACATAGGCCGCGTTGAAGGCGAGTTGTAGCGCGTCCGACACGGCGTAGTTGACCGATAGCCCGGCGCGATGCTTGGGACGGTTGCGCAGGTTGATATCGGAATCTTCAATTTCTAGATCAACGTAGGTGTAACTTAAACTGATACTAAGCCGATCCAACGGCCGCAATCTGAACTCAAACTCGCCGCCATCGGCGTTCACTCGATTGCGGTTCACAAGCTGAAACGTGGCAAAGTCGAAGTCGATCAGATTCTTGTATTCGGTCTTGAACAGCGAAGCGCCGAAACTTGCTCGATCGCCCCAAAACCCTTGTTCGAAACCGATTTCGTGGCTCTTGTTGGTCTCGGACACCAGATCCGGGTTACCCGAGATGGGGTCGCCGAGGGCGAAGAAACTCGGCGGCTTGAAGCCTTCTGCATAGTGGGCCTTTAGCGTGGTATGTGTTCCGGGAAAGGTAAAACGTACGCCGGCGCTAGGACTGGTTTCGCTGTCTCGGTCGGAGATCGAATCGTGCCGCACTCCCAGGTGTACGACGAGTGGCTCGATCGGCTTGATCTTTACTTCAACAAACGGTGATCGGGTCTTGCGAGTGAGATTGAAGTCGCGCGGCAGCGGGCCGAAGAAATCCAGCGTCCCGCGATTTTCTCCCTCCTCGCGAAGATGCTCGTAACCGACGGTGAGATCGGTGTTGAGCGGTAGCCGGAATAGCGCGCTGATCAGCGCCGATCGACGCTCGAAATCGATGCTCGAGGTCGCCGCGGGAATTCCGGTAAAGGGGTCGCTGGGATCGGCCGGCGCGATCGCGGGCGTATTCTTGTCCTCATCGCGCTTGTAGTTGGCAAGCTTTAGATTGAGTTCGATCTTTTCGGTCGGATCAAAGGAGAGATCCACGCCGTAAATCGTTTCCTTCGCGTCACGCCTTTCCAGGTCGCGGTTGACCGCCAACCGCACGCCGCCACTCGACTCAGGAAACGCTGTGCTCTCTCGATCGTTGTAGCGCGCGTAGACGCGGATGTCACTCGATTCGCTGGGCTGAAAGCTCATCGAGCCATTAAACGATTTGAGATCGAGTTCCCCACCCTCTTTCTCCTCACCATCCTTTAATGCCGACGCGCCGATTTGCCCTTGAAACCGATTCGTGCCGAACCCGACGGAACCCTGCGCTTGGCGAAATCCCTGGCCTCCGACTTCGCCCCGCACCGATCCGCCGACGCCATCCACCTTACCACGCTTGGTGACAATATTGACGATGCCGCCCATCGCGTCGGCGCCGTATATCGCGGAGCCCGCGCCACGGATAACTTCGATGCGTTCAATACTGGAAGGATCCAGTGTGGAAAGGTCATACCCGCCGCCGCGATTATTGGTGGGATCGTTCAATCGTACCCCGTCGATTAAGATCAGCGTGTGATTCGGCTCGCTGCCGCGGATATAAATGTTGCCCTGGCCGCCAGCGTTGCCGACCTGATCGATTTGTATGCCGGGGAGCTGCTGAAACAGCTCTACTGCCGACGCCGGATTGCGAGCGCCGATCGCTTTCTCGCTGATGATGCTTACAGACTGAGTAGTTTCGCGCAGTTGAACGGGAGTCCGATAGGCGGAGACTTCCTCGGTCGGCAGCGTGTAAATCGACGTGGGAATCTCTTGCTGCTGCGCCCCGGCCATCGGTGCGGCCATAGCCGATAGCGCAAGTATCGCGCCTATCGATAGATGGCAATTCATGCTCTCTCCTCCAGCGGTGCTTGAAACGAGTCAGTCGAGCGATCACAACTCGCTACGTTTTTTTACAAACCTCGGAAGGTAATGTAGCGCGTTGCCGATGGGCGGTCAATGACCTCTATTGGGCCGCCCCCTGCGAGGAGGAACAACAACGCCAGACGGCCCTACAATCGTGCAATCGGGTACGTAGCGCGTTGACCCATCGGTGAAGAACCAGATGCGGTTCCCTTTAATCTTCATGCGGTGCATAGTTGCGAGGAAGGTGGTCAGGTGCCCAATACTCTTCGCTTACGTGAATTCCGCGAATTTTTGTCTCGGTGATAGCGTCAGGGGTTAGAGCAGCAAAGGAGAGAAGTCCGCGTGCGCGAATCTTGGTTTCGATCGGTTGTGGCTGTGGTCCGGGGAGTTTCTTCGGATACAACACGCCGTCAGCGACGATCGGGAACGATTGAATCC
>JALYOK010000526.1 GCA_030856925.1 Pseudomonadota bacterium | reverse complement strand
GCCCAACATCGTCTGAATCCGCCGCTTGTGAACGAATCCGGGATCAATCGTAGCTTCGAGTGGCAGGCATCGCTCGTCACTCGATAGATAATCTCGGATGGACTGACGCGACATCTTCGCTGCCATCTAGCGTGGCGCCCTATTCAGCGTCTGCGGAGGGATGCTGATTGATCGCGATGAGTTTTTCCAAGCCCGCTTTCCCCAATCGCTCCATGGTTGCCCTATTCTTTTCGTAGATATCTTCAACATCGGGAAACGATTCGACGGCGCGCGTGACGCTGTCTTCGCGCAATAAATGCAAGGTGGGATAGGGCGAGCGATTAGTGTAATTGGTGACGTCTTCGGCCATCGTGTCGGCGAATTGATATTGCGGGTGGAAGCTCGCCACTTGGATGATGCCGTCGAGTTCCAACTCTTCGACAACGGAATCACAGAGGTCGAGAAAATCGTTGTAGTCGAGAAAGTCAGTCAGCACGTCGGGATGGATCAGCAACGTGGTATCGATTTGCTCGGGGTCGGCTTCCGCCAATAATTGCAACTCGCGTTCCAGATCGTCCAGCAACGCGTCGCTATTGTGTGCGCAGCTTACGACGAAGCGGATCTGATTTTTTACGTGGACCGCTTTAGCGAAGGGACAGAGATTAAGGCCGATGACGACGTTTTCCAGCCAGACGCGGGTAGCGGCAATGATGGCGTCGTTATGCATGACGGCGCAAAAGAAAAACAATCACGGTGATATACTTTTCGGCAAACGCAATGGCACTACACTAATATGGTACGCGGATGTCGTCATAGCAACACAATGAATTCGGAGGGGATCAATCATGCAAACCGAGAGTCTGAAAAAACCAGAGATGTTCAGCGTTAAGCCACTGGGCGCTGCATTTGCGGCGGAGATCGTGGGCCTTGACCTTGCCGATCCGCTCAGCGACGAAGTGTTTCGCGCGCTCTACCAATCGTTCATCGACCAAAAAATACTGGTGTTTCGCGATCAGGATTTTGACGACGACGCCCATTCCAGCTTCGCGCGGCATTGGGGAGAATTGCAAGTCCATGTGTTGAACCAATATCATAAGTCGAGCAATCCCGAGATCATTTACTTAAGCAGTCTAGATCGCGACGGCAAGCCGAAGGGCGAGCATCCCGATCCCGGAGCGGCGATTTGGCATACCGATGGCTCGTGGGCGAAGGAACGGGCGCTTGCGACGATGCTCTATGGCATGGTGTTGCCGAAGACGGGCGGCGATACCTTGTTCGCGGATATGGTTTCGGCATACGAAGGGCTTTCCGCGGCGATGAAGCAAAAGTTGGAGGGTCTGGCCGCGGTTCACGATCTTAACTATTCACGCGGCCAAACTACGGCGAAGCATCAGATGACCGATGAACAAAAGCGCGCCGCGCCGCCGGTGGAACACGCGGTGATTCGCATTCATCCCGACACCGGACGCAAAGCGATTTACTTGGGACAACATGCTTCGCATATCGTGGGAATGCCGGTCGACGAGGGTAGGGCGCTGATACGGGCGATCAACGAGCATGCGACCCAGCCGCAATATGTTTATGTCCATCGCTGGCAGCCAAACGACTTTGTGATGTGGGACAATCGTTCGGTAATGCATAAAGCCACGGATTTCGATTGGATCAACGATGTGCGCACTATGCGGCGCACGACGACTGTGGGCGAGCGGGTGAGTATAGTAGAACCGGTGTGAAAATGTGGTTGCAACGAAGGTATGTTTTGATAGCCGCGATTGGCTTTGGTTTCGCTTTACCGATCCAAGCAGCGAATCCCGTTATCCTCCACGGCGCCGTGCAATTCAATGACGACCACCCTTATAACAAAGCGTTGTTGAAATTCGAAGAGTTAGTGAAGAAATACTACGGCAAGCCGATCAATTTCGTTCTGCATCGTAACAGCGAACTCGGTTTGGAGAAAGATTACTTCGCTTACATGAGCCAAGGCGTATCCGTGGACTACGCGGTCGCTTCTCCGTCTCACATGTCGACCTTCTCGCCCGCGGCGCCCTTTCTCGACATGCCATTCCTGTTTCGCGATTACGATCACTGGAACAAAGTGCTGGCGACCGATGTGTTCAAACCCATCGTCGATGAGGTGGCGAAAAAAGCGGATGTGATGCTGATCGGCTTCGCCGGCGGCGGCGTGCGTAATCTCATCGCCAACAAACCGGTGCGCAACATGGCCGAGTTGAAGGGGCTTTCCATGCGCGTGATGGGCGCGCCGATCCAGACCAAGATGTTCGGCGCCATCGGCGCCGCGCCAACCGTGATCGCCTACAGCGAAACCTACAACGCCATTCAGTCCGGCGTCATTGCCGCGCTGGACAACGAAGCGCTGGGGATGATACAGATGAAGTTCTACGAAGTTGCGCGCGAAGTTGCTCTCACGCAACATTCCTTCACGATACGTCCGATTTGTTTCAGCGGCAAAACGTTCAGGCGCCTGCCAGCGGATCTTCAAGCCGCGATCACGAAGGCCGGCCCGGAGGCGGGCGCCTACGGTCGCCGCATCGAGTCCGGCGAGAACGACGCCAAGCTAAACATGCTGGCCAAGGAAGGCAAAATCAAAATACATCCCTTTGCCGATCGCGCCAAGTTGCTCGAGTTGGCGGCGCCGGTGAAAGCGAAATATGCGGCGGAGATCGGCGCGCAAGCGATCTTGGCGAAAATCGATTCCATCAAATGAATCTACGTGCCGTGCTCAACCGGCTGCACGACGGGTTGCAATGGCTGTTGGCCGCGAGCGTGGCGGTTCTGATCGTTCCGGTGATGATGCAAATTCTTTCACGCTACATCGGGTTCATTCCGCGCTATATCTGGACCGAGGAGCTCGCGCGCTTTTGTTTCATCTGGATGATTATGATCGGCGCCATGATCGCCGTGCGCGAGGGCACCCATTTTGATGTGGACCTGTGGCCGCCGCTTCCGACTAAAGCCAACGCCGCCCTGCGCATCATTACCCATATAGCGATGCTTGTGTTCGCTATCGTATTTCTCTATTTTGGCTACCAGTTCGCGTTATTCGGCGCGAACCAATCCTCCGAGCTCGCCGAGCTGCCGATGTGGCTGATCTTTATCGCATGGCCGTTGGCCGGTGCATTTTGGCTGTTATTCCTCGCCGAAAAATTCGCTGAAGATTTCCGCGTGCTGCGCGGCGGCGTTCGGCCTTGAGCCCGGCCGAAGCTAGTCTCGTTCTGTTCGGCCTGTTTTTTCTGCTCATGTTTTTGCGCGTGCCGATTGCGTTCGCGCTCGGACTCGCGTGCGTTCCGGTGTTAATGTTCGAGGAACGCTTATCATCCATGGTGTTGTTCAACGAAACGTTCAAGGCCTACAATTCCTTCATCTTGCTCGCGGTGCCATTCTTTCTGTTGACGGCGAATCTGATGAACGCCGGCGGCATCACCGATCGCATGCTGCGCATGTCGCGCGCCTTGGTCGGCCATTTCCCCGGCGGACTCGCCCAAGTCAACGTAGTGCTGAGCATCTTCTTCGCCGGCATCTCCGGCTCGAGCACGGCGGACGCGGCGAGCCAGGGCAAGCTCTTTATCGCGGCGCAAGTGAAGGAAGGCTACGACGTTAGCTTTTCCGTTGCAATCACCGCGGTATCGGCCGTTCTGGCGGTCATCATTCCGCCCAGCATTTTGATGATCGTGTGGGGCGGCGTGTTATCGGTGTCGATTGGCGGTTTGTTCATCGCCGGAATTTTGCCGGGACTGTTGCTGGGTGTGGTACAGATGCTCACCGTTCATGCTTACGCCAAGATACGCAACTACCCGACCTACCCCCGCGCGAACTTGAAAGAATTGGGCGCGGCGGCGGCGGTGTCGGTTCCCGCCATGATGACGCCCGTCATCATCATCGGCGGCAAAGTCTTCGGCTGGTTCACGGCGACGGAATCCGCCGCCATCGCCGTGCTCTATTCCCTCGCGTTATCAATATTCTTCTATCGCGAGTTGGGGCGGAAGGAATTGCATCACGCCTTCTTGGATACCGGCCGACTCGCCGCCGTGGCGTTGTTTTGCGTCGGCACCGCATCGGCATTCGGCTGGCTGCTCGCCTATTATCAGGTTCCAAAGGCGCTGCTCTCTACTGTGACGTCGTGGGAACTGGGCCTCACCGGCACGGGCTTCTTTATCGCCTTCGTGTTTCTGGTGGTCGGCTGTTTTCTCGATGCGATTCCCGCCATCATTATCGTCGGCACCATTCTCTCGCCCCTGGCCGAATCGGTTAACATGCATCCGATCCATTTCGCGC
>JALYOK010000501.1 GCA_030856925.1 Pseudomonadota bacterium | reverse complement strand
CCGCCGATACGTGCGGGAATTCGCGCCAGACGATGCGTAAGATTTCCGTTTCCCGCACGTTCGCCGGGCTGAAACTAACATGACCGCCTTCGCCCTCGATCGGCGCCCAGCCGTCTTTCGCCGGGAGTAGTCCGGATACGCCGAGGCCGGTGCCGGCGCCAATGAGGCCGATGGCGGCGTTCGTTGCGGCTTGTCCGCCACCCACTTGCCGCTGTTGCGTTCCTGTCAAATGTGGCAGCGACAATGCGAGCGCGGTGAAATCGTTGAGCATCAATAAGCGATCCAGGCCCAGCGCCTGGCGCGTTTCTTCAACCGAAAACGCCCAATGGCTGTTGGTGAACTTAATGCGATCTCCGGTTATCGGCGTCGCGACCGCCATGGCGATTTCCTGGGGCCGCGGCGCGCCGGTTTCTTTGAGATAGGCTTCGATCGCGTCCACCGGTGACGCATAACGATCGCAACTCAACGATCGTTCGTTCGACAACGTTCCGGCGCTGTCGAAAAACATCGCAAAGCGCGCGTTGGTGCCGCCGATGTCGGCGACTAAACGCGCGATACTACCTTGATCATTGCGCATGATGGACGTACTGCGGACGTGAAACTTAACGAAACTTTCGGAAAAATGCGCGGATATCCTCCGCCAACAACTGCGGCTGTTCCAGGGCGGCGAAATGGCCGCCTTTGGGCATTATGGTCCAGTGTTGAATATTATAGAAACGCTCGGCGATGGAGCGGGGCGGGCGCAGAATTTCCTTTGGAAATGCGGCGTAGGCGGTCGGGACTTCGACGCGCATGCCGTTCGGAATCGGCCATGGGCCGTGGGCGCGGGCGTAGTACGGCCAACTCGCGGAATTGATGGCGCCGGTAGCCCAGTAGAGCGTGATGTTGGTAAGCAACTCGTCACGGGTGATTACGTTTTCGATGGCGCCGTCGCAATCACTCCAGCTACGGAATTTTTCTGTGATCCACGACGCCAACCCGACCGGGGAATCGGTGAGCGCGAAGGCCAAGGTCTGTGGCTTGGTGCCCATGATGGCTTGGTAGCCCGTTTCTTCTTTCATGAAGCGCTGCAGCTCGGTGATGAATTGTTTCTCTTCTTCGGTACCGGTATCGGCCAAGGTCAGATCCCGGCGCACGCCCAGCAGATTGATGTGGATGCCGTGCAATTGTTCAGGATGCTCGACGGCCAGGCGCGACGTTATGAACGAGCCCCAATCGCCGCCCTGCGCAGCGTAGCGGTGATAGCCGAGCACCTCCTTCATTAAACTCGCGAACACGGCAGCGATCTCGATGGCGCCGAAGCGCGGCTGATTGGGTTTGAATGACAAGGTATAGCCCGGCAACGAGGGCGCGACGACGGTGAAAGCATCGTCCGGATCGCCGCCGTGCGCGGCGGGATCGGTGAGCATCGGGATGATTTTGTGGAACTCGAGGATCGAGCCGGGCCAGCCGTGGGACAACAGCAGCGGCATCGGTTTAGGACCGACGCCTTGCTCATGAATGAAGTGCAAATCGATGCCGGCCAGCGGCACGCGGAATTGTTTGAAGCGGTTAAGGCGCGTTTCCTGTGCGCGCCAATCGAAACCGTCGCGCCAATAACGGGTGAGATCTTTCAGATAGGCGAGGCTGGCGCCGTATTGCCACTCCTCACCGGGCGCTTGATCGGGCCAGCGCGTGCGCGCGAGCCGCTCTTTGAGATCGCGAAAAATTTCTTCGGGGAAAGCGATTTTAAATGGGGTGGGTTGCATGGGCAGGAACGAGACTCTATTTGAAGTCTCGACATTTTACACCTCCGGCGTTCATATCAAATGTCATCCTGAACGAAGTGAAGCATCGGCTTTTGGTGGCTTATGCGAAAGCGAAAATAACCGATTCCGGGTCACCTTGCCGTTAAGAATCTAAGTCAGCCAGGAGCCGCACCAATATTGGCTCACAGCGATGGCATGCAGGACACCTAAGCTAGTCGCGGCCTCTGGCAATGCCGTTAATTGAATCGTACGTACTCGAAATCCGGCGCTTGATTGTTGATGCCGCGATCCGGCGGTGAGATCCAGTTGGCGTATTTGCCTGGTTCGGTTACCCGGCCCATCAGCGAATGAATGTAGGCTCGATCCGTTTCCGTCGGCAGCCAGTTCGCGACATTCGCTTGCCAAGCGCTCTCGTCGATGACCTGACCGTTAGGGGAAACGCGTATGCCGGACATGGAGCCGATCTGCCGATTGAACGCTTTGTGTGGCGCCTTCAGTTCGAAATCGATGCCGTGTTTTTGCATTGTGCGGTTCCAGCGCGTTACCCCGGCGATGGTGTCGGCGATGTAGTCGTCGCGCAGGCGCTCGTTGACCGAGGTCAAGGCTGACACGGCGCGCTTGCCGATCTGGCCGTTGCTAACTTCGAGTATGTCGTAACTCGCGTCGCCGATCTGGTGGTCGTCGTCGATGAGCTGCTCGTCGAAGCGGCCTTTTAATCCTGTGGTGAAAAACGTCGCCGCATTGGACGAAACGTCCGCGCCGAACAAATCCAGCGTGACGCTGAAGTGGAAGTTCACATAACGCTGCATGGTCGGCAAGTCAATCACCCCCTGCTGGCGCACCAAAGCCGGATCGCTGATGCCATACTGCTTCATGATCTCACAGGTGCGCTCGAGGATGCGGGTGATGCCGGTGATGCCGACGTACATGTGGTGGGCTTCTTCCTTCAGCATGAATTTCGTGGTGCGCGCGAGGGGATCGAAGGCCGATTCCGTCAGCGCCGATAATTGGAATTTACCGTCGCGGTCGGTGAAAAATGTGAACATGAAAAACGACAGCCAATCAGGCGTTTGCTCGTTGAACGCGCCCAAAATACGCGGGTGGTCGCGATCACCTGAGCGGCGTTCCAGCAAGCCCTCGGCTTCCTCACGGCCGTCACGGCCGAAGTAAGCATGGAGCAAATACACCATGGCCCACAGGTGTCGTCCTTCTTCGCAGTTGATCTGGAATAGGTTACGCAAGTCGTAGAGCGATGGGCAAGTCATGCCGAGGCGGCGTTGCTGTTCGACCGATGCGGGCTCCGTGTCGCCTTGAGTGACGATGATGCGGCGCAGGTTGCTGCGATATTCACCGGGGATTTCCTGCCAGGCATCTTGGCCTTTGTGCTCTCCGAATGAGATCTTGCGGTCGGGCTGCTGCGGATTCAAGAAAATTCCCCACCGGTACTCCGGCATGCGCACGTAGCCGAATTGCGCCCACCCGTTGGACTCGACGCTGACTGCGGTGCGCAAATAAACGTCGGCCGAGCGCGAGTCCACCGGGCCCATGTCCTTCCACCAATCGAGGAAGCGCGGCTGCCAGTGCTCCAATGCGCGCTGCAGGGTTTTGTTATCGGCGAGGTTGACGTTATTGGGGATGCGTTCGCTATAGTTGATCGACATGCGGGTTCCTTCTATCAGATTCTGTCGCGGTTGAATTGCGCTTTTTTTCCGGTGCCGAAAACTTTCAGCGCGCCGTGGTCACCGACGGCATTCGGCCGATTGAAGATCCAGTTTTGCCAGGCGGACAGGCGGCCGAAGATGCGCGTGGCCATGCTCTCGCCGTTGAAGCGCAGGCTCGCTTCCATGCCGGTGAGGGCATCGGGCGAGAGGCTGGCCCGCTCTTCGAACGCAAGGCGTATTTCGTCGTCCCAGTCGAGATCGTCGGGTGTAATGGTCACCAGTCCGAGGGCAACGGCCGGCTCGGCGGTCAGGGATGTTCCCATTGCGGATTTTATGGCCTCAAGCGGCGCCGCCTCACTGTGGAAGCGCGCCGCCAAGCGCGTTGTGCCTTGCACGGTAGGATACGGACCAAAGTTCATCGGCGATAGGTCGATATGAGGCGCGCCGGCTGCGCCATCGGGCAGATGCAGCATATAAGAACGGTCGGCGGCGAGCGCCAGTTCCAGCAATGTTCCGGCGAAGCAGGAACCCTGATCGACGATGGCGAACAGACTGCGCGATGAAATTTCCAAGCGGGCGAACGCCCGGCGTAACATGCCGATCGTTTCCCGCACCAACCAATGCTCGGAGAAGCGCTCCAATACTAGGTCGCAGGCAAGTACTCCCATGGAGGGACCGCGGGTTTTGATCTCCCAGGCGCCGAGGGTAAGTTCGTTGCTCCGCAACAACAAAATCGCATCATCCAACTCCCGCGCCATTTTTAACGGCCACCAATTTACGCCCGCCGCGACAATGCCATCGAGCGTGTCGGGCTCAGTTGCCGCGGGCGCTGACACGGTGATCGTCGCTTTGCGCTGTTCGCGGTCGAATACGACGTCGACGGTTTGGTAGTGATAGCCGCGTTCGTCGATGATCCGCTGCAGTGGCGTCAGCGTAATTCCTTGCGCGGACCGTGGCCGTTTGCTTTTCTGCGCCAATTCTTCTGCGCGTTTTTTTACAGCCGCGGAAAATTGCTGCGGCTTGGCATGGCCGTCAATCAGCCGCCAGGCCAGCGCTTTCTCCGCTCGAAGGCCTTCGCTCACGGTGCAAAAAATATCGGCGTGGTCGCGCCGCACCTTGCGTTTATCGATCAGTCTTGTGAGACCCCCGGTGCCCGGCAACACACCGAGCAACGGCACCTCCGGCAAACTCACGCTCGATGAGCGATCGTCGATCAGCAAAATCTCGTCGCAGGCTAGCGCGAGTTCATAGCCGCCGCCGGCGCACGCGCCATTCACCGCGGCCAGAAACTTGATGCCGGAATATTGGCTGCTGTCCTCCATGCCGTTACGGGTTTCGTTGGTGAATTTGCAGAAATTCACTTTCCAGGCGTGGGACGATAACCCCAGCATGTAGATGTTGGCGCCGGAACAGAAGATGCGATCCTTCGCGCTGGTGACGATCACCGTCGCCACTTGTGGATGCTCGAAACGGATGCGTTGCAGCGCGTCGTGTAATTCGATATCGACGCCGAGATCGTAAGAATTGAGCTTCAGGGAATAGCCGGGCCGGATACCTTTTTCTTCATTGACATCGAGGGAGAGGGTGGCAATACGGCCATCGATCATCAATTTCCAATGCCAGTAACGGTCGGGATCGGTATCAAAACTAACCTGGTCCGGCATCTTGGCTTTCAAGTGCGCGTGAGTGCGGGGTGAATTAATGCTTCCTCCTTATTTTTCTTATTTTTTGGTTGCGATCTGCTTCAGCAGTCGCACGCTCTGTTCCGGCGAGTGGTCGCTGGTGTCGAGTGTGTAATCGGCTTTCGCGTACAGCGCCGCGCGGCCGCTCAAGATTTGCCGTAGATCATCCATGGCCGCTTTGTTTCCTGCCATGGGACGCATATCGCCTTGGTTGATGACGCGGTTCATGTAGTCTTCCGGTTGGGCTTTGAGCCAAACCGTATAGCAAGAAGACAGCAACAAGTCGAAGGTGGCGGATTCCGACACGATGCTGCCGCCGCTGGCGATGACGGCGCGATTGTGAGATTCGATCGTGGCTTCCAAAGCGCGACGTTCGAAGCGGCGATAACCTGCCTGACCGTACAGCGAAAACAACTCGCTTAATCCCATGCCTGCCAAGCGTTCCACTTCACGATCCAACTCGATGAACGGCCATCCCAGTTTCTTCGCTAATTTCCCGCCCAGGGTCGACTTGCCGGCGCCGCGCATACCGATCAAGGCGATTCGCTGGCGCCGTTCCTGCTCCGCCTTGCCGTGTTCATGGACCAGCCGTTTTCGCAGCTCCGTCAATTCCGATTCGGGAAGACGTTGCAGCACCTGGTTGATGACTTGCAACTCGGCTTGCAACGGACCTTCATCTTGAAACAGCGTTGCTAAGGGAATATTCAGCGCCCCGGCAATCTGCTGCAACAACAGAACCGAAATGTTGCCCTTACCCGATTCGAGTTGCGCCAAATGCCGTTCCGAGATTTGGGAATGCAGCGCCAGCATCTTGCGCGTCATGCCGCGCCGGGCGCGCCACCCCCGCACCCGCTGCCCCAGCGTGTGCAGAAATCCATTATCACTGCCCTGGACGCCGAAATCTGTTTGGGCGGGGAGGGAGACGCTGTCGGGCATAGGAATATGAGGAATATGAAAATGAATAATAAGTCATGCATACGAAATATGGTGCATTATATTGCACATTTGTAATCAAAACAAGCATTTTGCCGACTTACGTGATCGACGATGAGAAAAGCGTGATGGGTGTGCTTGACGCATTCTCTTTAAATCTGCGCTGGTCAGTTCACGTACCTCGCCGTTTTTATCGGTTAGGGGTTTGCGCTTTGGCATATCGATTGACCTCTCTCATTCAGGATTTGGCTCGCCGGAACATTAAGGGCTAAACCGATGCATCGCGGAACGCGCGCAGGACGGTGTTGATGCGCGTCTGGTAACCGGGCCCTTGTGCCTTAAACCACTCCAGGACGTCTTG
>JALYOK010000474.1 GCA_030856925.1 Pseudomonadota bacterium | reverse complement strand
TGAATTTCGCCTGGCAGCCGTTCCGGCTCAAGCGAGACCGACTCGCACAATTCTTTGAGGATGTCGTAGATATCGTTAAAGCAGGCGTGCAACGAGCGCGGAATATCGTCGCGCAGAATGAGCAATTCGGCAACCCGTACCGGCGTAATCGCATCGCTATAGATCTTGCGATAAGACTCGAACGAACCGACAGAACGCAGCAGCGCGCCCCATTGGTAATAATCGACGGCGCCGCCAACATCATCAACGCTAGGCAGTAATGTATGATATTTCACGTCCAGAATCCGCGCGGTATTGTCGGCGCGTTCGAGAAATTGCGGCAGGCGAATAAAACGATAAGCTTCATCGCGCAGCATGGTGCCAAAGGTGATGCCGCGAAATAATTGTGAGCGCGTTTTTACCCATTCAAAAAATTCTGACATGCCTTTGTTGTGGATATTGTTGAAGGTCATTCCCCGCATCTCCAGCCAGGTCGCGTTCAGGCATTCCCACATCTCGGAACTGACAGCGCCGCGTTGGGAGCGGCCGTTCTCGCGCGCCATTTTCAAGCAAGAATAGATGCTGCAGGGATTGCCGGCGTCCAACACCATATAACGCAGCACATCGTCGACGTGAATCTCGGCGTTAACCTTGTAATAGGGCGTCACCAGACCGGTAATCACCAGCGGCAGCACCCATGGTTCGGCCCATTCTTGGCCCGGTTCCAACACTTTATAAGGCAGCAACGACATGCGATACGTCACGTCCAGCATGCGCGCCACGTTCTCCGCGCGCTCCATATCGCGCGACATCCAAAATAAGTCGTTGGCAGTTCGGCTTAACATAGGATGTTCATTGCTCCAGCACCCAAGTATCTTTCGTACCGCCGCCTTGAGACGAATTCACCACCAGCGAACCCTCTTTCAACGCCACCCGGGTGAGGCCGCCCGGCACCATTCGCACCGCCTTGCCGGACAAGATAAAGGGGCGCAAGTCGATATGACGGGGCGCGATTCCCGCTTCGACGAAGGTCGGGCAAGTAGATAAGCTTAATGTTGGCTGAGCGATGTACTTTTCGGGGGCTTTCAGGATGCGTTCGCGGAAATCGTCGCGCTGGGCAGCAGTGGCGGCGGGACCGATCAGCATACCGTAGCCGCCTGATCCGTGAACTTCTTTTACCACCAGCTCATGTAAGTGCGCCAATGTGTAGTTGAGATCATCCTTCTTGCACAGTTCATAGGTGGGCACGTTTTTGAGTATGGGTTGCTCGTTCAAATAAAACTGGATCATCAAAGGCACGTATGGGTAGATTGATTTATCGTCGGCCACCCCGGTGCCAATGGCGTTAGCGAGAGTGACTTTTCCGGCACGATAGGACTGCATCAATCCGGCGACGCCGAGCATCGAGTCGGCGCGGAACACCAGGGGATCGAGAAAATCATCATCGACGCGACGATAAATTACGTCGATCCGCTTAGCACCCCGGGTGGTGCGCATGTATACATAGCCGTCCTTCACGAACATGTCCTGGCCTTCGACCAGCTCGATGCCCATTTGCTGCGCCAGGAAGGTGTGCTCAAAATAGGCGCTGTTGTAGGCGCCGGGCGTGAGTAACACCACGGTCGGGTCGGGCGCCCCTTCCGGCGCCACCGCCCGCAACGTTTCGAGCAGTAAATCAGGGTAATGGTCGATCGGCGCCACGGCATGCTGCGCGAACAATTCCGGGAACAGGCGCATCATCATCTTGCGGTCTTCCAGCATGTAGGATACGCCGGACGGCACTCGCAAATTGTCCTCGAGGACGTAATACTCTCCCGCGCCGGCGCGGACGATATCGATGCCGGCGATGTGCGCATACACGTCTTGCGGCACCTCCATGCCTTGCATTTGCGGACGGTATTGACTGTTTTGCAAGACACGATTGGAAGGTATCAAGCCCTCGCGCAGGATCTCCTGAGCGTGGTAGATATCATGCAAAAACCTGTTCAACGCCTTGATGCGCTGATGCAGTCCCTGTTGCAACACCTGCCATTCGCTCGCCGGAATGATGCGCGGCACGATATCGAAAGGAATGGTGCGCTCTGTGCCGGACTCTTCACCATAGACGGCGAAAGTAATGCCAACACGGTGGAAAGCTACTTCTGCTTCAGTACGTTTTTGCGTGATTCGTTCGCTCGACGTCCCTTGAAGCCAGTTGTCGTAAGTTGTGTAATGCAGATTCACACTGCCATCGGGCAGGTGCATTTCGTCGTACGTACCAGCCATTTTTTGTATTGGTCGCAAGCGTTATCTCGGAGTGAGCAAGCCTTGTGCCAGACTCCGCGCATAAAGGCGGAGTCCGCAGCAGGCGTTGAATCTGGGCCGGCAACCGATCGGAGAGTTAGTCGCTAATCCCGTTTGACGCACCATTCGCGCGCGTTACGCATTATTTCAGTGCGTGACGCTTGTGATGACCATAATTTCCATACAATAACGCATTTTACCGAGGGTTAGATTACTTCGGAAATTTCCTCGCCTAACGCTCCTAGTGTAGTGCGCCATAATTAACAGAACATAAAAATGCGTCTTTTTCCGTCTGGGCGGCTGGCCTCGGGCCACTTCGTTGCTCGTCGTTGCATAGAGCCCGCTATGCGGCCTCCTCGCGCCTCGCC
>JALYOK010000473.1 GCA_030856925.1 Pseudomonadota bacterium | reverse complement strand
CGCTTACGGCGTCGATTTAAAATATCGCACCGGCTTTTGGGGCGGTAAGCCGATTAAGACACGCATGACGGAGCTGGTTTCCGCGCTGAGTAGTCTTGGCGTTTGGGTGCGGCTGCATTACGTTTATCCTTATCCGCACGTGGACGAAGTCATTCAGTTGATGGGCGAAGGCAAACTGTTGCCGTATGTCGACGTGCCGTTCCAGCACGCCAATCGACGTATTCTCAAACTTATGAAGCGTCCCGCCGACACCGAGAATACCTTGGCGCGCATCCGAACTTGGCGCAAAATATGTCCTGAGTTGGCGATACGCAGCACCTTTATCGCCGGCTTTCCCGGTGAGACCGATGCGGAGTTCGAAGAGTTGTTGAACTTTATGAGTGAAGCGCAATTGGATCGGGTCGGTTGCTTTACTTATTCGGCGGTAGAAGGCGCGAAAGCGAATGCGCTGCCCGACCCGGTTGCCGAGGAAGTGAAAGAGGAACGCCGCGGACGCCTCATGCAATTGCAGGAACAGATCAGCGCCGCGCAGTTACGGGCGAAAGTCGGTAAGATTATCCAAGTCATTGTCGACGAGGTTGGCATCGATGGCGCGTCGGCGCGCAGTAGCGCCGATGCGCCGGACATCGACGGTAAGGTTTATATCAAGAAACCCAAGGGCAGAAACCTTGCCCTAAAACAGGGGGAGTTTACGGACGTTCGCGTTACCGATGCAGATGCCCACGATTTATGGGCGGAGCCGGTTGCGGCGTAATTAAGGGAACCTCTGATTAAGTTGCTCGCGGTCGCGATGGACCCGATATGAGGTTGCTTAAATAATCGATACTTAGGAGTGGATCATGGCAAGTGGACGTGAAGTAGTAGTGCTAAGCGGTGTGCGAACGGCGATCGGCGATTATGGCGCCAGTCTAAAAGATTTCGCTCCGTCCGAGCTGGGCGGACAGGTGATCAAGGAAGCGATCGCGCGGGCAAAAGTGGATTTGAACGATATCGGCCATGTGGTGCTCGGCAATGTGATCCACACCGAAGCCAAGGATATGTATATCTCGCGGGTGGCGGCGATGAATGGCGGTCTGCCACAAAGTACGGCGGCGTTCACGGTGAATCGCCTGTGCGGAAGCGGATTGCAGGCCATCATCAGCGCGGCGCAAACGATCTTGCTGGGCGACACCGATTGCGCTATCGGAGCGGGCGCCGAATCGATGAGCCGCGCTGCTTACATCATGCCCAATTTACGATGGGGACAACGCATGGGTGACGCTGGGGTGGTCGACATGATGGTAGGCGCGCTGACGGATCCGTTCGACACGGTGCACATGGGCGTCACGGCCGAGAATATCGCCGCCAAGTGGAATATCAGCCGTGAAACCCAGGACGCGTTCGCCGTGGAAAGCCACAAGCGCGCAATCAACGCCATTGAGAAAGGCTATTTTAAAGATCAGATCCTGCCGATCGAAATCAAATCGAAGAAAGGTTCCACCTTTTTTGCGACCGACGAACACCCGCGTGCCGACGCCTCTGTCGAAGGCATGGCGAAGCTGCGTGCCGTGTTTCAGAAAGAGGGTAGCGTCACGGCCGGTAATGCCTCGGGCATTAACGATGGCGCGGCCGCGGTGGTCTTGATGGAGCGCAGTGCTGCCGAAAAGCGCGGCCTGAAGCCGATGGCGCGTTTGGTCACTTACGGCCACGCCGGAGTCGATCCGAAATACATGGGCATCGGCCCGGTACCCGCCGTCCAAAAGGCGTTGGCGAGAGCGGACCTTAAAGTCAGCGACATGGACGTAATCGAATCCAACGAAGCCTTTGCCGCGCAAGCGTGCGCCGTCGCCAAAGATTTAGGCTTCGATGCGAAAAAGACCAACCCCAACGGTGGCGCCGTGGCGCTGGGTCATCCCATAGGCGCGACCGGCGCGATTCTCACCATAAAAGCGCTTTATGAACTAGAACGGATCGGCGGCCGCTACGCTCTGGTCACCATGTGTATCGGTGGTGGGCAGGGCATTGCGGCGGTATACGAACGCATTTAATCGGCGCCGACGGCAACAACAAAAAAACGACCTAAGGGTCGTTTTTTTGTTGGGCGACACAGGCTCAGCGCCGCGACAGCATGCTCCCCATGATCCCAGCCAACTCATCGACGGCGGAGCCGTTGCCATTCTGATCGAAAAAGCGGTTAATGGCGCCAATGAGGGTGGGGGCAGCTCGCTGTGCATATTCGGTTTCGCCGCCGAGTAATCCGGCGACGCCGGATGGGCCCATAGCTTGCTGTTGCCGCGTGCGGCCGAGAAAACCCATGACGATCGGGGCTACGGTCGCCAGCAACCGGCCCACACTCGAGGAATCCATTCCTGTTGCGCGGGAAAGCGCGTTGACCGCGCCATTTTGCGAGCCGCCGAAAACATGTCGCAGTATGCCTTGTCCGGGGCCGCTATTGGCGCCGCCGAGAAAGCCCGTCAGATCGTTCAAGATACCGCCATCGTGGTCTTTCGAAAGCGCGTTGTACAGCGAATCCCGGCCGTCGTCGCTGCCCGCGTTGCGCGATAGCGCTGACAACAGCAACGGCACCGCCGCGGCAATCGCGTTGCCGGTGGTTTGTTGATTGGTTCCCAGTTGGTTACTCAATTGGTCGAGGGTTCCCGAATCGAATTGACTCAGAATTGCGTTCATCAGTGTAGCCATGTGTTCTCCCGATTACAGTCTTTATCGATGTCATTCGACCGAATTCATCGCGTCTTGAGCGCAACCGAGGAAACGGTCTTCGTTAGTAGCCCTGTGCAGGACTTAAATGAAAGGTCCTTCCACAATCTTATCCTAAGTCCTTCCGCCGGTCATGTCACCTTTCCAAAGCCAAGTTGAAAACGAGTATCATATTCCAGACAGCGTTGACGGCGTCGATCTTGTACGGCGTCAGAAAAGGGGGTTTTATGGCAGAATTCGACAAAGACAAGGTTGTCGCGGTACTCAACCAGATTCTCGAAATGGAGCTCGCCGGTGTGGTGCGCTACACGCATTACTCGTTCCTGGTGTTTGGCTTTGGGCGCATTCCCATTGTCGCCTGGCTGCGCGACCAGGCAAACGAATCTCTCATCCATGCACAGCAGGTAGGCGAATGGATCACCCATCTCGGCGCCTATCCGTCGCTCGAAATCGGACCCCTGCTCGATACCCACAAGTTCGATATCGGCGACATCCTGCGCGAATCGTTGCAGGCCGAAGGTGCGGCTTTGGCGTTATATCGGAATCTGCTCGATCTGGCGCGAGACAGTAGCGTGCCGCTCGAAGAGTTTGCGCGCCAGATGATCAGTCTCGAAGAGATGCACGCAGGCGAGGTCGACAAGATGCTGCGCAAACCAGGGCAACTGGCCGCTTTTGCCTCGCGCCAGCCTTAGATTATCCGCATTCCAAAACCGGTTTGGATGAGGGCGTCATGATTACGGATCACGAATTAGTCATCTTGATCGAAGATATCCCGGCCGAAAATCTCAAGGCAGGCGATGCGGGCACCGTGGTTCGCGCCGATCAGGGTAAGGGCTCCTTTGACGTTGAGTTCTTCTCGCCCGATGGGGAGACGTCGCGCATTGTAACGGTGGCCGCGCGGCATCTAACGTTGCACGAGGAACCAAGGCAGGGCTCAACTGCCGCCGCACGCGGCGGTGGCGCGCGCCGCATGCAAGTCAAAGCCAATGGCATCACAGTCCACTACGAGTTGACCGGCGCGGAGGAGGCGCCGGTGGTGATGCTTTGCCATTCGCTGGGCGCCACGCTGGGCATGTGGGACGCGCAAATGGGTTCACTGACTCAGCGTTATGGCGTGCTGCGTTACGACTTGCGCGGCCACGGCGGCACCGACGCGACCAGCGGTTCTTACACCATGGATATGCTGGCCGACGACGCGCTGGCTCTGCTGGACGTACTAGGGATTCATTCTTGTCACTTCGTCGGGCTTTCGCTCGGCGGCATGGTCGGACAGGCGCTTGCCTTAAGAAAGGCGCAGCCGCTGGTAGGCTTGACCTTGTGCGCCACGTCCAGCCGTATCGCCCCCGAGGCGCAGCCCATTTGGGACGACCGAATCCACACCGCGCAGAGCCAAGGCATGGCCGCTGTCGCGCCGGCGACACTTGATCGGTGGCTGTCACAAGATTTTCAGCAGCGCGCACCGGAGGAAGCTCAACGCATCCGAAACATGATCGAAAACACCCCGGTCGCCGGCTTCGTCGGCTGCGCCCACGCAATTCGAAATCTCAATTTTACCGAGCGACTGAAAGACATCGATTTGCCGACGCTTGTCCTGGTGGGCAAGGATGATCCCAGCACCCCGGTGGCGACCTCCGAAATCATTCAGCGCGAGATCAAGGGCGCGACGCTAGTGGTGCTGGACCGCGCCCTGCACTTGTGCAACATTGAGCAAGCGCAGGCGTTTAACGATTCGTTGCGCGGGTTTTTGGATAAGTTAGAACCCGGACATCACTATGCCGGTCACTAGTGTAGTGCGCCATAATTAACAGAACATAAAAATGCGTCTTTTTCCGTCTGGGCGGCTGGCCTCGGGCCACTTCGTTGCTCGTCGTTGCATAGAGCCCGCTATGCGGCCTCCTCGCGCCTCGCC
>JALYOK010000472.1 GCA_030856925.1 Pseudomonadota bacterium | reverse complement strand
GGCAAATTTCTTCCGCAATTCGGGATCCTGCGTAGCGATACCTACGGGACAGGTGTTGAGGTGACACTTGCGCATCATGATGCAGCCTGAGACCACCAGAGGCGCCGTCGCGAAACCGAATTCGTCGGCGCCCAACAGAGCGCCGACTATGACGTCGCGACCCGTTTTCATTTGGCCATCGACTTGCACAGCGATTCGGCCGCGCAGATGGTTCAAAACCAAGGTCTGCTGCGTTTCCGCGAGACCCAATTCCCAGGGCGTGCCGGCGTGTTTGATCGAAGACCAGGGCGAGGCGCCCGTGCCGCCGTCGTGGCCGGCAATGGTAACGTGGTCGGACTTTGCTTTCGATACGCCCGCAGCGACAGTACCCACGCCGACTTCCGACACCAGCTTGACGCTGATGGAGGCGTTCGGATTGGCGTTTTTGAGATCGTGAATCAGTTGCGCCAAGTCTTCGATGGAATAGATGTCGTGATGGGGCGGCGGCGAAATCAGGCCGACGCCAGGCACGGAAAAACGCAGTTGGGCAATGTATTCCGATACTTTGTGGCCGGGCAATTGGCCGCCCTCGCCGGGCTTCGCGCCCTGCGCCATTTTGATCTGAATCTGATCGGCGCTCGCCAGATATTCCGCCGTTACGCCGAAACGGCCCGAGGCGACTTGCTTAATTTTTGAGCGCAGTGAATCGCCTTCCTTTAACTCGATATTCTTCGCGACGCGGTCTTTGCCGATTCGCGACTGCAGCGATTCACCGGCGCGAATATTTTCGTAGCGCCTCGAGTCCTCGCCGCCTTCGCCCGTGTTGGACTTGCCGCCAATGCGGTTCATGGCGATGGCGAGCGTGGTGTGGGCTTCGGTGGAGATCGACCCCAGCGACATGGCCCCCGTGGCGAAGCGTTTGACGATTTCTTTCGCCGGCTCGACTTCGTCAATGGGTATCGGCGCCCCGGCGGACTTGATCTCGAACAGGCCGCGGAAGGTCATGTGGCGCTGCGATTGATCGTTGATGATCGTCGCGTATTCCTTATAGGTCGCGTAGCTATTCTGTTTGGTCGAGTGCTGCAATTTCGCGATGGAATCCGGCGTCCACATATGCTCTTCACCGCGCACGCGGAAGGCGTATTCGCCGCCCGTATCAAGGGCGCCCGCGAGTACCGGATCGTTGCTGTAGGCGAGGCTGTGTACGCGAACCGCCTCCTCGGCAACTTGCTCGATGCCGATACCCTCGATGTTGCTCGCGGTGCCGGTGAAATATTTTGCAATGAGCGCGCTGTTCAAGCCGATGGCCTCGAAGATCTGCGCGCCACAGTAGGACTGGTAGGTTGAGATGCCCATCTTCGACATGACTTTGTACAAGCCCTTGCCGATGGCCTTGATGAATTTCTTTGCGCCATCTTTTTTGCCTTCGGCCATGGCGTTGATGGTGTCGAAGGCGAGCCAGGGGCAAATCGCTTCCGCACCGTAGCCGGCGAGAAGCGCGAAGTGATGCACCTCGCGCGCGGAGCCGGTGTCGACCACAAGGCCCGTGCTGGTTCTGAGGCCCGCGAGAACCAGGTGATGATGCACTCCCGCACAGGCGAGCAGCGCTGGGATGGGGATGTGTCTGTCATCGATTGAGCGATCGCTCAGGATCAGCACGTTGTAACCGTCGTTCACCGCTTTTGCCGCGCTGCCGCAAAGCTCGATCAACGCGGCTTCCATGCCCGCCGCCGCGTCACCGGCGGGAAAACAAATATCCAGCACCAGCGAGCGAAAGCGGCCGTGGGTTGTAAAGTTTATTTGCTTCAGCTTGTCCAATTCGGCTAAATCCAACACCGGCTGGCTGACCTCCAAACGCAGCGGCGGATCGGTTTCGTCGATGCCGAGCAAGTTCGGTTTAGGTCCGATAAAGGACACCAGCGACATCACAATCTCTTCCCGGATCGGGTCGATCGGCGGATTAGTAACCTGCGCGAATAACTGCTTGAAGTAGTTGTATAGCGGTTTGAGCTTGTTCGACAACACCGGCAGTGCGGCGTCATTACCCATGGAGCCGGTGGCTTCCTCGCCCGCCGTCGCCATGGGCTGGAGAATAAACTTGATGTCTTCCTGGGTGTAGCCGAACGCCTGCTGCAGATCCAGCAGCGGTTCCGTGGGCTTGGCTTCAGTTGCGCTCGACGGCAGGTCATCGAGGAAATAGCGCGACTTCTCGATCCATTCACGGTACGGTTTCGCGCCGGCGAGTTGCGCCTTGAGCTCCGCATCGTCGATGATGCGGCCTTTTTCCAGATCGATGAGCAGCATCTTGCCGGGTTGCAAACGCCATTTTTTGATGATTTTTTCTTGCGGAATATCGAGCACGCCCATTTCCGAGGCCATCAGCACCATTCCGTCGTCGGTGACCAGGTAACGCGCAGGCCTCAAGCCGTTGCGGTCAAGCGTGGCCCCGATCTGGCGTCCATCGGTAAAGGCCACCGCGGCAGGGCCATCCCAAGGTTCTTGCAGCGCGGCGTGGTATTCGTAGAACGCCCGGCGGCTTTCGTCCATGAGCGGATTGCCGGCCCAGGCTTCGGGTATCAACATCATCATCGCGTGGGCCAAGGAATAGCCGCCCATGACCAGGAGTTCGAGCGCATTGTCGAAACCGGCGGAATCGCTTTGCTCTTCGGGAATCAGCGGCCAAATTTTTTCCAGATCGTTACCCAGGATCGGCGAGCGAATCGCCGCGTGGCGCGCCGTCATCCAATTGACGTTTCCGCGCAGAGTATTGATCTCACCGTTGTGGGCGATTAACCGGAACGGATGAGCCAGTTCCCAACTGGGAAACGTATTGGTGGAAAAGCGTTGATGCACCAGCGCCAAGGCAGAAGTCAGCGCCGGGTCTTGCAGATCGAGATAGTATTCACCCACTTGTCTTGCCAACAACATCCCCTTGTAAACGATGGTGCGGGAAGACATAGAGGCTATGTAAAACATTTTGCCGTCGGCCAAGCCGAGGCTGCGAATCGTGTTTTGGATGCGCTTATGCAGGATGAAAAGCTTGCGCTCGAATGCGTCTTGATCGTTGCAGCGGGCGCCACGGCCGACAAAAAGTTGGCGAATGACTGGTTCGCACGCTTTAACGCCCACGGCAAGTCCGGAATTGTTGACAGGCACGTCTCGCCATCCCAGCACGGATTGACCTTCCTCAACAACGAAGTCCGTAATGACCTGCTCACACCGATAGAGGCTGTCGGAGTCGCGTGGAAGAAATAGCATTGCCACCCCGTAGTCGCCGGTTGGGGGCAAATCGATGCCGAGCTGGTTCACCTCTGTTCTGAAGAATCCATCGGGGATTTGAAGCAAAATGCCGGAGCCGTCCCCCATCAAAGCATCGGCGCCCGTTGCGCCCCGATGGGTCAAATTCGTCAAGACACAAAGACCCTGCTCGACGATCGAATGCGTTTTCGTCCCGTCAATATTGGCAATAAATCCTACCCCGCACGCGTCATGCTCATTGCGCGGATCGTACAGGCCCTGGGCTGCGGGTAACGCTGGATGAATCACGGCAAACCTCTTGCGGATAGTCTGGTGGGAGTCAATCGCTTACGACGTCAAATAGAGAAGTTCGCGGGCCGACGTCATGGCTTCCAAAAATGAGGCGAAAGTCTCTAAGTTTAACTTTAAGCCCCTAGCGTCGCAATGATTTTTAGGCGCTAGCAAAGGTCTTCAGGTTGCGTGAAATAAATGCTTGCAGCAAACCGTAACTGATCGAAAGAAAAAACTATCAGAGAGAAACCTTCCAAGTAGAATTAACATCGTTTTACAACTGCCTATTGCATAAATATAAAATGTAGGTTTTAATGCTGCCTGCCGAGCGCTGCGATTTTCATTTAAAACAATTTATTAAAGTAATGTTTAGGAGTACAGCTTTGTTTAACCTGCCACCTAATCGCTTAACTTCATGCGTAAAAATGCTCGTGATGATGTCTTTGTTCGGGAGCATGGTAGCCTGTGGCGGCGGGGGAGCCAAGGCACCGAGCACGGCACAGCCATCGACCGGTGGCGCCGGCACGATTCCTGGTACTGATCCCGGTGCGACTAGTTCTGCGGACAGCATACAACTCCTAGCGTCGAGTCAAACCATGCCGTCTGCCGGTGACACGACGGTGGAACTTACTGCCGTGGTGCTGAATGCGAATGGCCGCGCGCTGACCGAAAAGGCTGTGACCTTGGCGGTCGTCGATTCAGCGACCAGTGGTAAAGCTTTCCTTACGAACGTCGCTGATGAAACGGACACCAATGGCTTGCTGCTCGCTAAGCTGAATCTCGGAACCAATAAATCGAACCGTACTATTACCATTCGCGCTACCGCTGACAGTGCGACGGCGACCAATACAGTGGATGTTGTGGGTACGACCATCACGATAAGCGGCGCCACGTCCTTGGTCTCAAACGCAACTACCCCGATCACCGTGTCGTTGAAAGATTCAGGCGGGAATTCTCTTC
>JALYOK010000465.1 GCA_030856925.1 Pseudomonadota bacterium | reverse complement strand
TTAGGCCTCCCCGGATGCAGTAGCGATACCACATCCCACGCCGGCTTTACATTCGCGCTTCGGGCGTTAATCTTGCGGTGCGCCAGGTTTAATAATCGCTGACGTCGAGCAGAATAGTGGCATTTCGTAATGTATTGATAAACAACATAATGTTATTTCATTAGACCGCAGGTCGATGGATTTCGAAATTTTGAACCAGCAAAAGAAGTGTAAAATTCAAGCCTTCCTCATTCCGCCTCCACCGCCATGACCAACCTTTCCGACCTCTCGCTTTCCGCCTTTTGGCGCGTGTTGCCGCAAGACGCCGATCCCGGCGAAACGCGCGAATGGCTGGAGGCGTTCGACGCAGTAATCAAAACGGAGGGTGCGGAGCGCGCGACTTTTATTTTGCGCAAGCTGATCGACCAAGCCCGCGTCAGCCGGGTTCCGCTGCCGCCGGTGATGAACACGCCGTATTGCAACACTATTTCCCTGGCGGATCAGCCGCCTTATCCCGGTAATTTGGAAGTGGAATCCCGCCTCTCCACGCTGGTGCGCTGGAATGCGCTCGCCATGGTGGTGCGCGCCAATAAGGCGCACCCGGAATTGGGCGGCCACATCGCGACCTATGCCTCGTCGGCGGATTTGTTCGAGGTCGGCCTCAATCACTTTTTCCGTGCCGGGCAAAGCGGCGACTTGGTTTCTTGGCAAGCCCACTCGGCGCCCGGCGTGTATGCACGTGCTTACTTAGAAGGCCGTCTGACGGAAGAAAATCTCGACAACTTCCGCCGCGAAACCGGGGGCAAGGGCTTGTCGTCCTACTGCCACCCTTATTTAATGCCAAACTTTTGGCAGTTCCCGACAGCCTCGATGGGGCTCGGCGCCCTGAACGCGATATATCAAGCGCGCTTCATGCGCTACCTGGAAAATCGCGGCATCCTGAAAACCTCCGGCCGCAAAGTCTGGTGTTTCATCGGCGACGGCGAGATGGACGAACCGGAAGCCCTGGCAGGCCTGTCGCTCGCGGCACGCGAAGGCCTGGACAATCTGGTGTTCGTGGTGAACTGTAATTTGCAGCGTCTGGACGGCCCGGTGCGCGGCAACGGTTCCGTGGTTCAGGAGTTGGAAGGCCTTTACGCTGGCGCCGGCTGGAACGTGTTGAAGGTCATGTGGGGCTCGGATTGGGATCCGCTATTCGCGCGCGATACCGAAAATGTGATCCTCAAGCGCTTGCATGAGACCGTCGACGGCGAGTTTCAAAAATACGCCGCCACCGATGGCCGATTTAATCGCGAAAATTTCTTCAATAAATATCCCGAGTTGCAAGCGCTGGCCGCCCACATGTCCGACGAAGATATCGATCGCCTACGCCGTGGCGGCCACGATCCGGTGAAGATTTACGCCGCCTATCACGCAGCGGTTTCGCACGTCGGCCAACCCACCGTGATTCTCGCCCAGACCAAAAAAGGTTACGGCATGGGTCAGTGGGGCCAGGGCAAAATGGTGTCGCACCAGCAGAAGAAACTCGACGACCAGGCGCTGCTCGCGTTCCGCGATCGCTTCTCGCTGCCCATTTCCGACGACGACGTGATCAATCTACGCTTAAACCGGCCGGCGGACGATGCGCCGGAAATGAAATATTTGCATCAGCGCCGCCAAGCCTTAGGCGGCTATCTTCCATCACGCACGACGGAATCTCAGAAACTAACTTTGCCGCCGCTGTCAACTTTCGCGAAATATTTGAATGCCAGCGATCGCGAGCAATCGACCACCATGGTGTTCGTGCAGATGTTGTCGCAGTTGCTGCGCGACCCCAATCTGGGCAAGCACATCGTGCCTATCGTTGCCGACGAAGCGCGCACTTTCGGCATGCAAACCTTGTTCCGCCAAGTCGCGATATATTCCTCCACGGGCCAACTGTACGAGCCGGAAGATAAAGACGAACTGCTTTATTACAAGGAAGCCAAAGACGGTCAAATTCTGGAAGAAGGCATCACCGAAGCCGGCGCGATTTCGTCCTGGATTGCGGCGGCAGTGAGCTACGCGGCCCACGGCGTGCCGATGGTGCCGTTCTACATTTTCTATTCGATTTTCGGGTTCCAGCGCGTCGGCGATTTGTTGTGGGCCGCCGCCGATGCGGGTGCGCGCGGGTTCTTGTTAGGCGCGACTGCCGGCCGCACGACGTTATCCGGCGAAGGCTTGCAGCACGAAGATGGCCACAGCCATATTCTCGCCAGCACCGTACCGAACTGCGTGTCCTACGATCCGACCTTCGGCTTCGAAGTCGTCGTCATCATCCAGGACGGCATACGCCGTATGTACGAAAACAACGAAAACGTCTACTACTACGTGACCGTGATGAATGAGAACTACACCCAGCCGGAAATGCCGAAGGGCGCGGAAGAGGGCATACGCAAAGGCATGTATTTGTTGCAGCAAACGGAAGCCGGAAAGAAATCGCCGCGCGTGCAACTCATGGGCAGCGGCACGATCCTGCGCGAAATGATTGCCGCGGCGCATTTGCTGGCGAAAGATTTCGACGTCGCGAGCGATATTTGGAGCGCGACGAGTTTCACCGAGTTAGGCCGCGACGGCATGACATGCGAACGCTGGAACCGCATGCATCCGGAAGCCGCGCCCCGCTTGGCTCACGTGGCACAGTGCCTGAAGGACCGCACCGGTCCTGTCGTTGCAGCCAGCGACTATATGCGCGCCTTTCCCGAGCAAATTCGTCCCCACCTCTCGCAGCGCTTCGTCACCCTCGGCACCGACGGCTTCGGCCGCAGCGACACCCGCGCCAATCTGCGAGAGTTCTTCGAAGTGAATCGTCACCATGTTGTTATCGCCGCGCTAAAAGCGTTGGCCGAGGAAGAACTCATCGCGAAGAGCAAAGTCAGCGAAGCGATCAAAAAGTACGGTGTCGATGCGGAGAAAGCGGTGCCCTGGGCGGCGTGATATCAGCGGCGCTTCGCTTCCGTTGATTGACCGCTTATCGCGACCTTTCAGTCGCTGTCGACACGGGCGTGTATATTGCTACCTTGCAATATATGCC
>JALYOK010000435.1 GCA_030856925.1 Pseudomonadota bacterium | reverse complement strand
TGGCGCACTCTGTCCCGATCCTTGCTTCGTTGACGCGGTCTGCGCCGCACCCGCCTGCAATGGCGTCTCAACACCGCTGCCAAAAAATCGGTTTAAAGCGAGTAACAATATCAGCAGCAGTAAGATCGCGCCGGCGATGAGCGATATGCGCCGTGACTTGACTGCTCGTGTGAACGATGTGTTGACCATGCACTGCCTCTACAACCGCTGTTCTGTGCGGCCATTTTTTAAAGATTCGAGTATACATCCTTCCAACGTACGCCCTCAAAGACCATGACCCATGCTGTTTAGTTCAATAAGCCCGCCGGCGTGCAGGTGAAGAGTTCGGACCGCGGATGCTCTACGGCAACTCGAGTGTCGAGGATTTCCCCGGAAGATCGCCATGTTTAACGCATGACGGCAAGAATAGGATTGCTGCCCTTGCGATTGATGCGTTATCGGATTGTAAAGGGACATTCTAGGATCTCGTGCCGGGAGTGGCGGCGTCTAAAATGGCTAAGCCGCTTCACACTGTCATTCCCGTCTTCGCGGGGTGACACGCGTCGAATCAAATCGGCATGAACTTCAAATCAAACACCCGCTCCACCAGCCAGGCCGCCGCGACCACTGCGATCAACAGCGACCCGGCGACCAACACCAGCCGTTGGTAGACCCAGGTCTTGCGCAACGCGAAGGCGAGCGGCAAAAACACCGCGACGATCGCCACCTGCCCGACTTCCACGCCGAGGTTAAATCCCACCAGGGCTATAAGTAGGGTGCCGTCCGGTAAACCGAGTTCCGTCAAGACATTGGCGAAACCGAAGCCATGGATCAACCCGAACAGGAATGCGACGACCCAGCGCCGGCCATGGAAAATCGGATAGACGTTGTTCATCGCCGCAACCACGACCGACGCGGCGATCGCCGACTCCGCAATCCACGTGGGCAACTCCACGATACCCAACGCCGCTAGGCTTAGCGTGATGGAATGGGCAATGGTAAACGCGGTGACAACCTTCAGCACTTCCAAAAACGCCTGACCGAAATTTCGCGCCGCCAGCCATTTATCCGCACTCCAGACCAGCACCGCCGGCAACAGCAGGGACAACAGAAATAGGATGTGATCGAGACCGATCCAAATGTGCCAAATGCCTTCAACGAGATAATCGACGAATTGCTTCCACTTCGACGGATTGGCCAACTGAAACGTTTGCTTGCGCTCGGAATCGCCGAAAATCGCGCTGCGCGCTTTGCCGTCGCTTTGCAGATTCAACAGGCCCTTATGTTCCTTGTCGAGATCGAAGAACAGGGTGTAGTCGATTCCCAGCGACAGCGGCGTCTTCGGGCAGTCTGCCGCGAAGTAGATCACGGCATAGGCGCCATCGCTATGATTGTCGATCTTGTGATCGGTCACCTTGGACGGACACGGGCTGCCGTCGGCGACGAGTTTGAGATGGGAAAACGCGTAAGCAATGATCTCCGCATGCTTGGCCTTCACCTCACCCCACTCGATATTACCGTCGAGGTTCGCGTCGAGGCCAATGGCATAGTCCAGATCGCGCAGCGCGATGTCCCATTGGCCTTGCAATTGCTGGGTGTCGGCCTTGATGGTGAGATAGCTATCGCTGGGTTTGTGGGCGAATGCCAACGCTGCAAACAGCAACCACCAAATGGCGATGATGATTGAGCGAATCATAATGGCTCAGGATTATATGTCATCTGCCACTGTGGGCGCCCCATTTCGCATCACGGGCACAAAGCGGCCGAAATGCAATAGCACGGTTGGGAGGATCAGCAAGTTGAGTATTGTCGATGTCACCAATCCACCGACAATGATGGCCGCCATGGGACCTTCGATCTCGCGGCCTGGTTCACCGCTGCCCAGAGCGAGGGGCAACAGGCCCAGCGCGGTCACCAGCGCAGTCATCAAAATGGATGGCAACCGTTCGGCAGCGCCGGTTCTCGCGGTATCGGCATTCCAGGATCTACCCTCGACATCGACCAAATGCTGATAATGGGATACCAGCATGATGGAATTGCGCAGCGTGATGCCGAACAGCGTCACAAAGCCGACCATCGAACCTAACGACAGCCAGCCGCCGGTCAACAAAACAGCAATCACGCCGCCGAATAATGCGAACGGTAAATTGAGAAACGTGATAAGCAAATTGCGCAGACTGTTGAAAGCGATGTAAAGCAATACGAAAATGCCGACAGCGGCCAGCGCCGAATGCAGAATCAATTCCTCTCGGGCCGCCGCCTGAGCTTCGGCCGAGCCTGTCACGACCACGTAGTTTCCCGGCGCAAAGCGGACTCGTTGATTGATTTTTTCGCGAGCTTCTTGCACGAAGTCCTCAACGTCGCGCCGATCGACATTGCAAGTAACCGTTTGCAGACGTTTCCCCTGATCGTGCAGAATCTTATAACGGCCGTTCACCTGCTGAATATCGGCCACATCTTTGAGCGTAATCAACTTACCTCTTGACGTGCGTAACGGCAACTGCCCCGCTTGACTCAAGTCCCCTTTGAGCTCCGGCGCCAAGGTGACGGCCAGGCCGATCACGTCGTTGCCCTGATAGATCTGGCCGACCAGTAAGCCCTCGTACACTGTTTGTATCGTCTCCAACACGTCGACGGGTAACAAACCCCACAATCTCAGCTTGTCATGACGCAAGCGGATAGACAGTTGCGGCAAGCCCGGTGGCGCCTGTACTTGCACATCCGTTGCGCCGCGCACCCCGCTTAACACGGAGGCAATGGCATAGGCATCGCGATCCAGATTGTCGAGATCGGGCCCGAACAAATTGATGACAACCGGCGCGGCATAACCCGCGACCGTCTCGCCGATCCGCTCCGTCAGAAAGGTGTTGACGGAAAAATTCACTCCCAGATAATCCGATAGCCCGGTGATTTCTAACTCTTCTTCGCTCTCCGACTCCGCGTTCGGCGCGTTTTCCTCCTGTTCCAAAAAGTAACGCTCCTCGGGCTCGACGCCGGTCAGCGCCATGCGTATTTCTCGCAATATGCGTTTCTGTTCGACGCCGGGCAACGCACCGATCTCTACTTCAAACTCGCTGTAGTGGGAACCGAAGGTATCGGGTCCATTCGCGGCCCGCCCCACCCATTGGGCAACGGACTGCACGCCGCGAATCTTGCCAATCTCCTGCGAAACGATACGGCCGATACGCAAGGATTCCTGCTCGGACGTGCCGGGAATCGCGCTCATGTGGATGATGTAGTGGCCTTCCTTTAGCGCCGGAATAAACTCGCCCTTGAATAAAGGCAACAGCGCGATTCCGACCGTCAGAACCAGCGCCGCAGATGCAAACGTGCTGAGGGGATGGTGTTCCACCCAATCGAGTACGCGCAGATATCCCGGTTTGATCCAGGCGATCAAAGGAGGATCCGCCGTCTTCAACGGCGCGCGCGACAACATCAGATACGACAGCGCCGGTGTCACCGTGAGGGCGATAACGAGGGACGCAAGAATCGCCAGAATATAGGCGATGCCTAGGGGCGAGAACAATTTTCCTGCGACGCCGCCCAAGGTCAGCAGCGGGACGAACACCAAGGCGACGATGAAAGTCGCGTATACGACCGACGAGCGGACCTCCATCGATGCTCGGAACACCACGTCCCAGGCCGCTCGGGGCGATGTCACCAAGCGATTCTCGCGCAGACGGCGAAAGATATTCTCGGTATCGATAATGGCGTCGTCGACCACTTCGCCAAGCGCGATCGCGAGACCCCCGAGCACCATGATGTTGAGGCTTACGCCGAAACGATCCAGCACGATAAGTGCGGTGATCAGCGACAGCGGAATCGCCGTACTTGAAATAAAGGCAGTGCGCCAATTGAACAAGAAGAAAAAGAGAACGATGATCACCAAGGTGAGGCCGATCATCAAATCCCGTTGCAGATTCTTGATGGCCGTTTCGATAAAGTTCGCGGGACGGAACATACGTGGATTCATCGTCACCTGTTCCCGCGCCAACAAAGGCGCCAGATCGCGAATGGATTTTTCCAATGCGATGGTGACCGCGCGAGTGTTCGCGCCCAGTTGACCTTGAATCGCCAAGAACACACCGAGCTTGCCGTCGATCTGAGCCGCGCCGATAGAAGGCGCCGCCCGCTGGACTAGGGTGGCGACGTCGCCAAGGGTGATGTTTCGGGTCGCGGTTTCGATCACCACCACTTGCGCCAACTGTTCCCGCGTGTAGGTCTGACCCTCAGTCGTAACAATGATGCGCTGATTCACGTTTTCAATGAAGCCCGCGCCGCGTACCGCCGTCGCTTTACGCGCGGCGGCCGTAACTTGCTCCAGGGACAGCCCGTAGCGCACTAGTTTCTCGGGCTGAACCTGAATTTGCCATTGGCGCAACTCGCCGCCGAATACATTCACATCAGCCACGCCGCTCACGCCGAGCAAATGCGGCCGCACGCTGCGGTCCACCAAAGTTCGTAATTCCATCAACGATCGCTTGTCGGAGGTCAGACCGACGCCGAGCACGGTGCTCGCGGACGAGGTTAACGGCGTGATGTTGGGGGTAATGTTCTGCGGCAGATCCCGCTGCAACGCGCTAAGACGTTCCGCCACGAGTTGACGGTTGCGATAGATATCCGATTGATCGGAAAAAATAACCGTAACGACCGACAGCCCCGGTATCGATTGCGAGCGCAGAAACAAAATCCCCGGTACGCCGGAGGCGCCGCTTTCGATCGGCTGGGAAACGAGGGCCTCAACCAGCTCGGCGGACAGGCCCGGCGCTTCGGTTTGAATCACAACTTGGGTCGGCGAAAATTCGGGAAATACATCCAAGCTTGCGTTAGTGGTCCGATATAAACCATACACCATCACGGCGATCGCCAAAGCGATAACGACACCGGCTCGGCGTATGGAGAAACGAACGATGGAAGCGACCAAGGAAGGCTATGAGTTGTAATTTTTGGATCGGACGATTCTATCATCGAGCGGTTTGGCAGATCGTTAGAGCCGCATCGAAACCCATCACTGCGCAAACCTCGAAGAAGCGCATGGATACGGGGTAGCCCGAGGCTAGCCACTGGCCTCGGGCCATTGGCTGCTGGCGATGCATTGCCCGCGGCGCGCCGGATGGCGTTTGGGGCGAAGGCGCCTCAAATTACATCGGCAGCAGTGATGGGTTTCGCTGGCGCTCTACCCATCCTTCGAACACCACCCATCCGAGGAAAGACCGCGATAAATACTAATCGTCGTTTTCATCTTTGATCTGGTAACGAAACTCTTCCGACAACAACAATTGTGCGCCGCTCACAACTACCACGTCGCCGGGCTTGAAAGGCGCGCCGTTAAACCAGCCATTGCCGGTCGATTCGCCGGTGGCCACTTCCCGGCGTTCGAACGTTTCGTCGCCGCGTTTGACGTATACCCACGCTTTCCCTGCGTGCCACACTTGCGCCGTGAAGGGAATCGATACACCGCTGCGGGCGCTCGCCGAGTCTTCCAATACGGCGGCTACGCGCATGCCGACACGCAATCCCATTCCGGGCGCGCGATACCAAAATGTGCGGCCGGCGACTTCCGCGTCAGCTTGCATGGCAGGCGACACATATTGGCCAACAACCGATTTCTCTTCGCCACCGGCCGGGGCGATCTTGATCGAGGCCGGCGGCGGCATGGCGGATTGGTCTAAGCCCCACGCGAGTTGCACGAGCAATTGTTGGCCGCTCAACCAGGTATCGAACTCGCGGTTGCCGCCGAGCGCGTATCGGCTCATTACCTCGCCCCATTGCTGACGAGCGGCGGCGCGGATATTGGCGACGTCGTTCTCTTCGGCGGCGCGTTTCGCGTGATCCGCTTTCCACTCGGACTCGGCCGCTTGTACGGCGCGCAGGCTGACCATTTGCTTATCCCGATACAACGTTTGCATGCGTTGATATTCGGCGGCGCTGCGGGTGAGCGACGCTTGGACGACGCGAATCCCGTTTTGCGCGGCTAGATAGCGCGCGCGCAATTCCACCAGCGGCTGTATGCCAATCACGCTGCCGTAAATCTCGGCACGGGATTGCAAGGTATAAGCCTCCAGCGGACGCGTCACGATGGCGCTGCCTTGTTGGGTTTTTTTCGAGATGCGTACGACGGGAATGCCCGCATTCGTGCCGATCCGCTCGGCGCCCGCGATCTTGGCGGGCTCATCGGCGGCGTCCAACGCGGCGATCTCATCGCGGGCGTAATACATCAGCGCCCAGGCGAGCAGAACAATAATGGCGACGAGAACACCGACGAGATAATTTAGACCGCGCGTTGCCATGGGCGAAACAAAACGTTGCGGAGTGGATCAATCAAGATGATCATCACTTTTGTTTATTTACGCCGTTGCTGCGAATTAGAAGCCGTAGATCAACTCAGCAAATGCGCCACGATTGTCTTTTAAGCGGCCGAAGAACGAATCGTCAGGCCCGCCGTAGTAATCGAAACCGGCGACGGCTTTCCATTTATCGTTAATGGCGTAGATCACTTTCGGACGCAGAAAATAGCCATTTCGTGTGAAATCCCAGATGCCTGCGACTTCGCCTTCCAAGGTTTCATTCATCCACTTGTTGCTGATGCGAAATGTGACGCCGTGTTGGACTCGATCGCGCTGATTGGAAACGACCGCTTGGATCAATGCGACTTCTTTCAAGGCCGGATTGGCGACGTTTGATGGGTCTTCGAATTTCGTCACGTGGCGCAAAAAATATTGCAAATTAACGTTGAGGTAGGAGAAAAACGTTCGTTCGACACCGACCACACCCCAGAAAAAAGGATTCTTGATAAACGGATCGGCGCCGTTGCTATCGGCAGTTCGCGCATACGCGATTTCGCCGCGGAAACCCAAGCGGCCAACCGTCGTAGCCGCGTCAGCTCCCAACACACGATAGCGATGATGGGACAACAACAGAGTCACGCCGGCCGGTCCCGCGCTTTGGACACTGATGTCGGGATTAAGATCGAAGCCATCGTAATAGGAAACCGACCAATCCAAATCTTTGCCGCTGCGTTCGAATTTGGTCGCCCAAGAGCGATTGCTGTCGGGAACGTGCTCCTCAAAGCTGATCCCGGTCTGGTTAAAAAAAGGCAGGACGTTGGCGCGAAAATCCGGCAGCCAAATTCCCGTCAGCGAATAATCGCTGAAGTTAAGTCGCGCCTTCGCGGCGAGCGCGCCGAAACGATTGTCGTCGTCCTCCGCCACCAAGATGTTGAAGTTGCGCGGTGTGAGATTGTCGGTCGGATTGACGCGATCGGCGCGGCCCCAGGCGATGATCTGGCGGCCGAGGCGAAAATCCCAGGAGTCGGTGGCGTAGTCGGCATAGGCTTCGCGCATCAGATACTTTTTATCGGTCCCTTTGAATACATTGTCGCTGCGCGCCCAGCCTTCGGCGTATAGACCGATGCCCTTGGGTAATCGGTGGTTCCACTTCAGCCACAAGGCGCCGACTCCTAGATTTTTTTCGTTATCCAGCAGGCGCGACGAACTCCAGTAAGCCGCCCGCGCCGAGCCGCTGAATCCCCAGCGTTCCCAGAACTTGCGCGAATCTTCCTCTGCCGCGGCGGCGTCAATCGGCGGCGCCATCGCCGGTTCATCCGCAAGCGTCGCGGTCGGAGCGCCTTCTTCACCCGCGGCCTGGATAGAGTTCAAGTCGTAATCCGCGGCGATCGAGATTGCGGGCGCCTGGATCAGCACGCTCAGGGCGAAACACGCAATAGAACTTCTAAAGGTCATAGTTATTTTCTCATTGGTGAAAAATGCAGCTCAGTCAGATTAATTCCGCGCCGCCTGTGGAGGTCGCTGGTTAGTTGAATATACTAGCCGAGGCTCGAATGCTTGTGAAGCTGCTAGCTAGCGAACTAATATCCCGTTGCCTGTGTGGACGAGTCGGTTCACAATAGACTTACCCGCAACGTGGCGAAATCCTGCCATCGCGGTCGATTGAAATGATCAAGCCAACCACCGCACGGATATTGGTTGTTGGCATGGCATCTCGGGAAGACCGCACCGGCATTGGCTCTCCAAGCAGGTGTTTAAAAACATTGCAGTTACGCCGATTGTACTATCGGGCTTGAAGCGGGCCTCAGCAACTTTTAATTAGTCGCCCATCAAGCTTCGACGGAAAAAACTATTGGAGGAGGAAACTATGCCCAAGTACAGCACTGAAGCACTCAGGACCATTGCGCTCGTAGGCCACGCGGGCGCCGGCAAGACAAGCCTCGCGGAAGCATTGCTCAATCAAGCCGGCGCCATCACCACACCAGGAAGCATCGAGCGCGGCACCACGGTATGCGACTTCGATCCCCTCGAAAAACAGCATCAACACTCGCTTAATTCCGCCGTCGTCCACTTCGACGACCAAGGCACCCACATTCATCTGATCGACACGCCCGGCTATCCGGATTTCATGGGCCAGGCCATCGCTGCGTTGCCGGCAGTCGATACCGCCGCGATCGTGATCAACGCGCAGAACGGCATCGAACTTATTACCCATCGCATGATGCAATGGGCCGAGAACCGCAAACTCTGCCGCGCTATCATTATCAGCAAGATCGACGCGGAGAATCTCGATCTGCCCGGACTGCTCGCCACTATCCAGGAAACCTTCGGCAAGGAGTGTTTGCCGATTAATCTGCCCGCCGATGGCGGCAAGAAAGTCGTCGACTGTTTCTTCAATCCATCGGGCGACGCCGACTTTTCTTCCGTGGCGGCCGCCCACAGCGCCATTATCGACCAAACTGTCGAAGTCGATGAAGACTTGATGGCGCTATATCTGGACAAAGGCGAAGTTACACCCGAGCAACTTCACGCGCCGTTCGAGCAAGCGTTGCGCGATGGACATCTGATTCCGGTTTGTTTCGTTTCGGCCCGCACCGGCGCCGGGG
>JALYOK010000201.1 GCA_030856925.1 Pseudomonadota bacterium | reverse complement strand
CGTCCGGGACGCCCACATCCGGGGAACCTACATCCGGGACACCCACTTCCGGGGAACCTACATCCGGGGAACCTACATCCGGAGGACCTACATCCGGAGGACCTACATCCGGAGAACCCACATCCGGGGAACCCAGATCCGGCGCGACAACATCCACCGCACTCAGATTGCTGCCGTTTTTAATCAGTATAGGTAGCTGAATAACGGCCTCGGTTCCACTTGCCGAGGCCAATCTACGTGCACCCACAACGCCCGGCCGGGGCATTGCCACTGCCCTCGACGATGCAGAACCTTTCTTGGCCATTTTATTGTAGAAACTTGGCATAAACGGCAATATCGTCGGCACAGACAATTCATTTTCTGCATAACCTACCGAGTTCGGCTTCACGACCACCAAACCACCTTTCGTTTCGATGTAGGTTTCCCCGGCGTTGACCTTGTCGTAAGTACCGGGCTTTGCGCCCGGATAGCCATCCTCATTTTTGGGTATGAATGCCGGCTCGTGGTCCGTGCCACGCACCCCGATGCTCGCCGTCGGCGTTTGGATCAGGTAATTCTGCTTGTTCGTTTTGCCGATTTGACCTGTAATGGCGCGCACACTGCCGCGATCAAGGCGATAGGTCGCGCGTTCGGCGCCATCTTCCGTACCATTGAATCGGTAAGTGGCGATGGTCAAACGCGTGTTCGGGCGCACGACTAGAGTGCCGCCGTCGTCCATTTTCAGTTGCGCCAGCGCCGGTGAACCAGAAAATATCACATCGCCCTCGTTAACTTCCGTACCTTTGGCAACGGCGATTATTTCTCCAGTTTTTGTCTGCACGCGGACGTCACCGCTCACGAACTGGAATTTGCCCGAAGCCGCCACGGCAAAATCGGACAACGCCAAGACCAGCGCGGCACAAAGGGGCGCCAGTCGTGTCGTTTTGTTGTTTGCAGGTTTCATCGCGTGATTTCCAATGCAGTTCAATTCAAAGGTATGACCACTGATACATTTACGTTATTCAAACCTAGCAGCGAGTTTACTGAAAACAAAGCCCTATGTCGCTTCTGTAACAGTCTTTAACAAATCTCACATCCCTAACGCCAATCACGCCGTAAAGTCACCGAAAATTCCTTCCGGTTGAACTCGTATAACCCGATACTTGAGTCCTGCCGGGTTAGACTGAACAGCGGTCGCAATGACCAATTCTTCCAAAGGGTATAGTTCATCCCGAGACTCAAGTCATAGCGTTTGTCGTCTCGAGTTTTTTGGTGAATAGCTTGAAAGCGCTGATAATTGGCCGACATCAGGCCCATCGTTGCCAATACCGCCCAGTTAGACGTCAATCCATATTGTCCACCGGCGCGCAAACCAAAAAAATCCTTCTCTCCAGATGGATTGCCTTGAATATCCGATTCCTTGCCCACGTAGGCGCCTAAGAATCCCACGCCCTGATTGTTCGCGCCAAAAGCATGAAGCCAGTTAAGTCCCAAGACGGATTGGTCCGAATCGAATACGCTCGTCGTCTCGTCCGGATAGCGTAGCCGATTGTATTGCAGTGTGGTTTGCAGTTGATTGCGCTCATTGGTATTGAATCGCCATTGCGCCGTCCCGCCGACAACATTGCGATAGAGCCGATGTTCGAGAAATGCATCGCTGCGACCGGGTTGCGGATCAAGATAGGTCTTACCCACGGCGATGGAAAATTCCAGATCATGCTTGGATAAGGTAATCGTGCTGCCGACTCGCAGTTCACCACCAGCGCTGTCGAACCGGGGCGCCTGAAAATTCCGCCGTAAGTTCAAATCCAGACCGCCGTAAACTCCGATTCTGTTGTTTACGCGGTGGTCCACCTGAATGCGGCCCGTGAGTGCAGAATAGCTGCTCGGTGTCTCGACGCTATCGGGGTCGAGCACCACCGTGTCGAGAAAGCCGGGGATGAACTGTTCGGCGTTACCGGGCGCATTATTTACGTTACTGTCTCGGCCCATTGTTATCCCGAAAAATCCGGACCACTTTGTTTTCGCAACCGAGATTCGCTGCGCCATTTCCGCCATAAATTCTTCTACCTTTTTTCGCACGTTGTCTGGCGGGTTCAACTCCATTACGGCCGTGAATTCTTCTTGAGCACGGGCGATATCGCCGAGCACCATGAAGGCCCGGCCCATGTCTATGCGAGCCCCGGCATAGTTTGGATTGGACTCCAATACCCGCTCCAGTGCGAGGGTAGCCTTATCGGGCTTGCCCGCTTCGAGCGCCGACACTCCCAGTAGATAATCAAACTCGACGTCGCCCGCGCCCTCGTACTCCATTTTCATCAACACCTCATAAGCCGCTAACGGCTGGCCACTGCGCAAGAGCGCCCGTGCTTCCTCCATCGGCGCGTTTAGCTCCGCCGCGAACTTTGCGGCGGGCGGTGGCGCCCTATCCTGGGCTTCGTTCGTCCGTTGTGCTATTTCGATTTGTGATGCAATGTTTGGATAGAGCACTGGGCGGTTACGCCGCTCGGCCAATTTCTCTTCAACCAAATTCAGTCCCGCGCGTGCTTGTTGCAGCAATTCGTTGTCCGTCGTGCTGCGCATGATGCTATCAAGCTGAAACTTCTCCTGTTCGTGATTACCGAGCACGGAGTAATTTTTCGCTAGTTCAAGACGCGCGTGTACCGCGGCGGGATCCAAATGCAGTAATCGCTCGAGGGCGACGGTGGCTTCGCCGTTCGCGCCGATGCCTGCCGCCGCTTGCGCCAACATGCGATCGTAGCCGGCCTCACCGATCGCTTCGTACTCGACCGACTTTAGAAATTCGTATGCTTGTTGGTGTTGGTTGCTCTCCAAAAGCCACTGGGCATGGCTAAGATAATCGGCCGCATTAGCAAACGCACTGACACAAATGGTCAGCCAAATGAACGCGCACCGATAAACCGTAACCGGTTTCACTAAGGCTGCACCCTAACCTGAAAACGCACGGTCTGGCTCGCTACTGGCCCCACGCTACCGGTAATGGTCCAACTCACCGACCCCGTTGCACCATTGGCGGGCTGGGGCGCGACCGTGCAGTTTGTCCGCACGACCAGCAGGTGGCGTCCGACGCTTCCCCCCACGTGGATCGTGAAAGCCGGCGTACTGTCGTTGATCACTACACTGGTAATCGGCGCGCTCAGTCAGTGGTGCAAGTAATTGTATAGGTTAGCATCTCATTAGGCGGCGCCGTCGCCTTTTTACAAATAATGTTGTTGCACGACAATATGATTTCGCAGAAAAGGCCGGCTGAAGCGCGTACTGTTTAAAATTTGAAAACAATGTGTTAAATTGCTGTTACGAGTTTTTTGCTTAACGAGGGATAACCGGGTGCGAATTGCCCTGCTTGAAGATGACGAAGGCCAAGCCGACCTCTATTCCACCTGGATTGAAGATGCCGGCCACGTTTGCGCGTCGTTCGCCAGCGGAAAAGCCTTTATCAAACACATCGGGCGGGAAAGTTATGATTTAATCCTGCTCGATTGGGGAATTCCGGACATCACCGGCGCCGACGTGCTGGTTTGGATCCGTAGTAACATCCAAAACCCGGTCCCGGTCATGTTCGTCACTGCCCGAGACGAGGAACAGGATATCGTTACCGCCCTGGAAAGTGGCGCAGACGACTATTTGGTCAAGCCTGTGCGCAAAATGGAGTTGCTCGCCCGCATCAATGCCCTGGAGCGTCGGGCCAAACAAGACTTTGTTCAGAAGAAAAAGCTGGATTTCAACCCGTTCTTCATTGACGTCAAGGCGCGCAAGGTGAGCCGTGACGACAAATCCATTGATTTAACGATAAAAGAATTTGATCTCACACTGTTTTTGTTCCGTCACCTTGGCCAGTTGTTATCACGTGGCCATATCCTGGAAAGCATTTGGGGCCGTAATCAGGAGCTCAGCACCCGAACCGTGGACACCCATGCCAGTCGCATTCGCCATAAACTCAATCTCGGCCAAGAAAGCGGTTATCGACTGAGCGCCGTTTACTTTTATGGCTACCGACTTGAACACATTATTCCGTCGTAGCCACGGCGACCCCGCGGTGTGGCCGGGATGCATTCGAGCGCCCGGTCTTGTCTTCATCGAAAATCAAGATGTAAATATAAACGCAAAAAAACGTCCCCGCAATTCGTCAACATGTGACTTGCCGGGGCAAGTTCCTATGCTGTTTAGTTAGGCATTCGGATCACGTGGGGAGCTTGTCGAACTGTGCGAGAAAAATATTCCGGCATTCGGCCCTAGAATGAATTGTGATCCGCGCCGGATTCTGCTTTAATAATCGCACCTCACAGC
>JALYOK010000142.1 GCA_030856925.1 Pseudomonadota bacterium | reverse complement strand
GTGGTCGACGACGCGCACCAAGGCATCACGGAAATCATACGCGGCGCCGATTTACTGGCATCCACGCCACGGCAAATTTTTCTGCAACAATTGCTCAGCTACGCGACGCCGCGTTATGGGCATTTGCCGGTGGCAACCAACAACGCCGGGGAAAAGCTTTCCAAACAAACCCTGGCCCCCGCAATCGATGCAAAAAACGCGATGGCAATGCTGTTCGATGCGCTCTCCTTCCTCGGCCAAAAGCCGCCCGCCGAGTTGCGGCAATCGAGCCAAGCGCCGCTCTGGGACTGGGCCTTAGGCCATTGGTCGCTGCCAAATGTGGCGCAAAACTAACACCAACCGAGCGCCGATGTTATAATTCAAGGTTGATTTAGGGAGACATTCAGGTCAGATTCACTATGAGTGAACAACGTCAACTACATCGTATCGTCATCGTCGGCGGCGGCGCCGGCGGCCTGGAACTCGCCACTAACATCGGCGACAAGTTAGGAAAGCGCAAGCAGGCGGAAATCACCTTGGTGGACAAGAGTCCAACCCACGTCTGGAAGCCGCTGCTACACCAAATCGCTGCGGGCACCAGCGGCTTATTGGAACACGAGCTGGAATACCTCGCGCAGGCGCATTGGCATCACTTTCGCTTTTTGCTCGGTGAAATGACCGGCCTCGATCGTGCGGACAAACAAATTCAACTGGCGCCGATTTTGGACGATCGAGGCATTGAGATCAGCGCGGCACGCAGCTTGCAATACGATACCCTGGTGTTGTGCGTCGGTAGCCTAGCTAACGATTTCGGTACGCCGGGCGCGAAGGAGCACGCCATCGCGCTCGAAAGCCAATACGATGCGGCGAAGTTCCACCGGCGCCTGATCAACGCCTTCATACGAGCCCATTCGCGCGCGCCGATGATTTCTCACAAGCTCAACATCGCCATCATCGGCGCCGGCGCGACGGGAGTCGAACTAGCGGCGGAACTCCATTACACCACTCGCCAGCTTGCCGCTTATGGTCTCGACAAAGTCATCCCCGATCGCGATGTGCGACTGACCATCATCGAAGCGGCGGCACGGGTGTTGCCGGCCTTGCCGGAACGCTTATCGGAAGCCATATTACACCAACTGAAAAAGCTCAATGTGCAGGTCCTCACCGGCGATCCGGTGGTGCAGGTCAGCATCGACGGTGTCGACACTAAAGGAGGCAAACATGTTCCCGCTGATTTGGTGGTGTGGGCAGCGGGAATCAAAGCGCCGGATTTTCTGGCGAGTTGCGATGACATCGAGACCACCCGAAATAACCAATTGGTCGTCAAAGCAAGCTTGCAAACGACTCGGGACGACAGTATCTTTGCCTTCGGCGACTGCGCCGCGTGCCCTTGGCCGGAAAAGGGCGGCAACGTGCCGCCCCGGGCTCAAGCCGCCCATCAACAAGCGGCACTGCTGGCGGAAAATCTGAAGCGCCGCATCAATGGCGAGCCCCTTAAAGACTATCGCTATCGCGATTTCGGTTCGCTTGTGTCCCTCGGAGAATACAGCACGGTCGGCAATTTGATGGGCCGCCTCATGGGCGGGAGTATACTTATCGAAGGCTTGTTCGCCCGCTTCATGTACGTTTCGCTTTACAAGCTGCATTTATTGGCATTACACGGATTTGGCAAGACCGCCTTGGATACCGTCGGGCGACTCATCGCGCGGCGCACCCAGCCACAGATTAAACTTCATTAGGAAAACTCTGACTAAATGCCTGGCGCCGACGTGGTGGACATAATCAGAGGGTTCCAATTGCTATGACCACGCTTGTCGTCGTCAGAAAAAACGGCAGCGCGGTCATCGCCGGCGATTCCCTCACCACTTTCGGCGGCACGCGCTTGACCCCCGATTACGATCGTTGCTGGGAAAAGATCGTGAAACACGGCAACACCTATTTCGGCCTCGCCGGCAGCGCGGCGCACCAGCTTGTAATGGAGAGCCTGCTCAAACGCACGCCGGGACTTTCGTTCGATGGCCGCCTCGCGATTTTTGAAAGCTTCCGCAAGATTCATCCGGTGTTAAAGGATGAGCACTATCTCAATCCCAAAGAAGAAGAGGACGATCCCTACGAATCGAGCCAGCTCATGGCGCTGATCGCAAATCGGGCGGGAATCTTCGCGGTTTATTCGATGCGGGAAGTGTTCGAACATCAGCGTTTCTGGGCCATCGGCACGGGCCGCGACTACGCGCTGGGCGCCATGTACACCGCCTACGACCAAAACTTGACCACGGAAGAAATCGCGACCATCGGCATCCGCGCCGGCTGCGAATTCGACACCTCATCGCAGATGCCCATGACGCTTCACTCGATCAAGCTTGACTGACGATTCCCCGCAAAAACAAAGCGTTCGGATCGACAAATGGCTGTGGGCAGCGCGCTTTTTCAAGACCCGCTCGATCGCCACCGACGCGGTAGAAGGCGGCAAAATCAAACTCCACGGCGAACGGCCGAAACCCGCCAAGGCGATCAAAACGGGGGACCAGCTTGAAGTGCGCAGCGGGCCGTTCACGTTTGAAATCACCGTCCTAGCGTTGAGCGACCGGCGCGGTCCGGCCAGCGAGGCGGCAAAGTTATACTTCGAATCGGAAACAAGTAAGGCGGCGCGCCACCTCCTCTCGGAACAACTGCGCGGGAACGCAGCATCGGCGCCGCTACTGCGCGGCAGACCGACCAAGAAAGCGCGCCGCGACATTGCGCGATTCACCGACGATGGGGACGATACCTGATGCGATCAGTCGACTTATTCCGGTCATTGACGCCGGGGCGAGAGCCTGCGAACATGAATAATAGAACCTTGCGATTGATCCCCGTCGCAGGCATTTTGATGGGTTTAAAAATAACCTACACCCTCAAGGAGAGTCGATGACACTTTACGCTCGCGTCATGACCTACGGGTTATTCGCCGGTATCGTTTTAACGGTGCCGATATGGCCGCCCATGCTAACCATTATGACCGGCCAGTTCAAACACACGCGGCGCTATTTCACCACCATTCGCAAGGGTTTCACGCATTTAAATGCGCTGATGAAAACCCGCGCGATCCACCGCTATTTTTCAGGACAAGGCGATAATAAGCCGACGCGTCTAGTTGCAGAGGACATCGGCGGCTTCTGCAATCGTTGTGGCGCATGTTGTCTCGAACGGCGCTGCATGTTCTTGGAAAAGCAAAGCGATGCCGAATATCTGTGCGGGATCTACGGAACGTGGCTGCGCGAACATACTCACTGCGGCGCCTACCCCATTAATCAAGCGGATATTGACCTTTACAAGTGCCCGACTTATTTTGTGATCCGACCAGTCTCCCACACGTCACACAAGGAATCGTCGACCACGCCCGCGCAGACGACTAGCGCTGTTGACCCGTTTCTGTCATTCGATAATATTGCCAAGTGGCCGGCGGGCAACCACTCCTCAACAAACGGAGGAAGCAGGTAATCGGCGCCTCGATCCACAGTCACGAATCGGCTCATTCACGCGCTCCCCGTCTCGTGATTAGGCGTGCTTGTATGATATACAATCTACCTTGGGAAAGGTGAGTAGCCCCAAGGAGTTTCACCCTGAGCCTCTCGC
>JALYOK010000181.1 GCA_030856925.1 Pseudomonadota bacterium | reverse complement strand
CCCTGGTTTCCCTCTACTCGTCGCGGTCGCCGCGCCACCTGCAACGGATTTTAGACATTCACGACTGGAATTAACCCATGGGCCGCCTTCCGGAACCTGATTTAAATCACCCCGACGTCGCCGCACTGATCGTGCGCATCAAGGACGAGCGCGGCGGCAGGCTGCTCAATCTCTACCGGATGCTGCTGCACAGCCCGCCGCTCGCCGACGGCTGGCGGGCGCTCATGACCGCCATTCGCCAGCACGCCACCGTGCCGGGGCGCATGCGTGAACTCGTGATCCTGCATATCGCGGTGATCAACCGCGCCGACTATGAATTCCGGGCACACGTTCCGTTTGCTCTCAAGGAAGGAATAACACAGGCGCAGATCGATGCGCTGCAGGCCGGCAAAATCGAGGGCTTAAGCGCCGCGGAGCGCGCCGTGCTGGCTTTTGCCAGAGCGATGACGATCGACGTTCGCGTGCCGGACCCTTTGTTCGATGACGTGCGAAGAAAACTTAACTCGCGGCAGTTAGTTGAGCTCACCGCTCTAATCGCCGCTTACAACATGGTGTCCCGGTTCGTGGAAGCGCTGCAAATCGATCACGATTAGGAGTTAGCGCAGAAGCGACTCACACAATCGATGGTACGACTTCGATCTCGTGGTTCTCGCGCGGGAGTCCGGCGAATTTGAGAGCAAGGATCGGAGTGTTCGCGAGTCGGTCGACGCCTAAACTGGCGATTGGAAACAGACCCATTTGTGGGCTGTCGAACCTTCAAGGAATACCATCATGACTTCTCTTGCGACGAACGTTGATAGAGCCGCAACACCACTTTCCAGCGACGACGAGCGATGGGCAGCGCTGGCGCGACGCGATCCCGCTGCCGACGGCGCGTTCTACTATTCGGTGCGGACCACCGGTGTCTACTGCCGGCCTTCGTGCGCGGCCCGTAGGGCGCACCGCGAGAACGTGAGCTTCCATTCGACGTGCGCGGAGGCGGAACGGGCCGGGTTCCGACCCTGCAAGCGGTGCCGGCCGAACGCGCCCGCGCTCGCCGAGCAGCGCGCCGCAGCCGTGGCTACCGCCTGCCGCCTGATCGATACCGCGGACGATATGCCGGACCTCGAGGCGCTCGCCGCATCCGCCGGGATGAGCCGTTTCCATTTTCATCGTGTGTTCAAAGGCGTAACCGGCGTTACGCCAAAAGCGTATGCCGTCGCGCATCGTGCGCAGCAGGTACGCGATGGTTTGTCACGAAGTGACACGGTGACGGAAGCAATTTACGGCGCCGGGTTCAATTCCAATGGACGGTTCTACGCAACGTCTACCGATGTGCTGGGCATGACCCCCTCCAACTTTCGCGCCGGCGGTAGCGGCGCATCAATTCGCTTTGCCGTCGGCGAATGCTCGCTGGGCTCGATTGTTGTTGCCGCCACTGACAAGGGCGTCTGCGCGATCCTCCTCGGCGACGAGCCGGACGCATTGTTGCGTGATCTTCAGGATCGCTTCCCGCAGGCGCGGCTCATCGGCGGCGACAAGGCGTTCGAGCAATGGGTATCCAAGGTCGTCGGCTTGGTCGAAGCGCCGGCACTCGGTCTCGATCTGCCGCTTGACGTGCGCGGTACCGCCTTTCAGCAACGGGTGTGGCAGGCGTTACGCGAAATTCCTGCCGGCGCGACGGCGAGCTATAGCGATATCGCCGAGCGCATCGGCGCGCCGAAAGCCGTGCGCGCCGTGGCGCAGGCTTGTGCATCGAATGCCATCGCCGTCGCCATCCCTTGCCATCGAGTCGTGCGCAACGATGGCGGGCTCTCGGGCTACCGCTGGGGTGTTGCGCGCAAACGTGCGCTGCTCGAGCGCGAGTCCGCAGCGTGAATGGCGTCGCCCATGGACGCAACGTAACCCCACACCCAACCGCGATCGCCCAGCGTGTAACCGCTCTCGACTGGCCGCGCATCGGTGCCGACCTTGATCTGCACGGTTGCGCGGTCGTGAACGCGTTGCTTTCGCCCGAGGAATGCCAGGCGCTGGTCGACACTTATGCAGTGGAGGCGTCGTTCCGCAGCCGGGTGGTGATGGCGCGCCACGGCTTCGGCCGGGGCGAGTACAAATATTTCGCCTATCC
>JALYOK010000166.1 GCA_030856925.1 Pseudomonadota bacterium | reverse complement strand
ATATGAAACGCAAATCGGTATTATTTGGCACCTCATTGGGTGTCTTGGCAACTGCTTTATCGCTGGCCGCAGCGCCGGCATCCGCAAATCTCATTTTTGATCCCGCGTTTAATACGCCCGGCACCGGCCTTGGCGCCGTTCAAACGTTGGCCACCGTTCAGGATGGCAGCGGCCCACCAGACACAATACAAAACAATGGCACCGAATCGGGATGCGTTACGTATAACCCCGCTGACCCAGCGAATCCGAGCTTTACCTGTTTTGCGGGGCTGGAGGGTGGCGACAATCAGGCCATAAACAACACCTACACGCTAAGTGACGTCACCGGACTCACAAGCGCTGGAGATCTTGGGGTCGTAGTCAATATTAACGAGCGTGGGCTACCCGTTGACGGCCAGGCTGTGTTGACCGACCTTTACTTAAGACTGTTCGAAGTTGACGGCGGTGCCCCGTTAGCGACCTTTTCCTATGCAGGACTCGATTTGACCCTGACCGAAACCGGTGGAATCGGCAATTCAGGATTCTTCTTGTTTACCCTGGATGCCGCGCAGATCGCGGAAGCGAATTCTGTATGTCCTATTCTCGCCGAGTGCGTGGTTGGGGGCGGTGTTCAGTTCTTAGCCGGCTCCACCAGTGGCGGCCCTGAAACCATTTACGTTAAGACAGCCGGTGACGGCGGCGGCGGCGGCGGCGAGATACCAGAACCGGCGTCCCTAGCGCTTTTGGGATTGGGTTTAATCGGTCTCGCAGCTGGACGCAGGCGCAAGCATTAAACACGTGCAGGCACATTGATTATTAAAGACCCCGCTTCGGCGGGGTTTTTATTGGATCGGGCGTGAGGACCACAGTGCGCATCTATATTTATTCGTCCACTTTGGCGGCCGCCTCATCGGGTAAAAATGCCCGCACCTGACCATCGGGTCGGGGACTTTTGCCCCGTCGTTCGCTAATTTACTTGGTCACTTGAACGTAGGTAGACGAAGTATTCCCCGCCGCGTCCTTGACGACGGCCTGGATCGTATGCAAGCCGGCTGCCACCTTCCGGGTATTCCAATTCACGACAAGTGATGTGCCGGTGCCAGTGGCTTTCAGTACGCCGTCGACGTAAATAGCCTGGGAAATGCCCGCGGCGGCGCTATCGTCAGATGCATTGACGGTAATCGATACGTTACCGCTGACATTGCCGGCCACGGGATTGACAATGCGCACAGTCGGCGCGGTGGTGTCTTTTATAACCACTGCGAGACCGTTTGCCACATTGACGGACACTGGCGCGGAAGCACGAGCATTGCCGGCCGCGTCATACGCATAAGCCACCATATTCGACATCCCATCGGCAACGCCGCTTGAATCCCAGCTAAAGCCGAATGGCGCGACGCTGTCGATAGCCGCAGTCGTGCCGTTCACCCGCAACTCGACACGGACGACGCCAACGTCGTCGGTCGCGGCGACAGTCACCGGCACGATCCCCATTACGGTACTGCTACCCAGCGGCGCTAAGATTGATACTGTCGGCGCCTGGGTGTCAGGTGCGGGCATCGTGTTAAGGGCGGCCTGCACCGCACCTGAAGCGTTTACCCGGCCATAACCGTAGTAGGGGTCGCGTCCAACGGCGCCAAGGTCACGCGCGGTGGAATAAAGCAGTTTTTCGATCTGGGTATTTTTCATGGCCGGGTTCGCCGCCATCATAGAGGCAATCACGCCGGCGGTGATCGGGCTGGCGAAAGAGGTGCCATTCTTTTGCTGGTAGGCGCCATCGCGGCTAGTGGTCCAAATACCGACGCCCGGTGCCGACACAGCAACAAAACTGCCGTAGCTCGACCAGCTTGGACGCACATCATTGGTGTCGGTCGCAGACACGACGATCATCGTATCGGTCGGCGTGATATTTTCATCAATGCCATTGTTGCCGGCGCAAACAGCGACCAGACCCCCTGTGTTTTTCATGTACTGCGCCGCGCTTTTAACTGAGGCGCTGCCGGCCACCCCGACGTAACTTATATTGGCGACCCGTGCGCCGTGATCGGCAGCATAGGTCAGACCCTGCGCGACGGTGCTCCAGTATGCATAGGCATTGGCATCGGCAATGCGGATCGGCATGATTTTCGACTGGCCTGCAACCGACGCTACACCGGCGCCGTTATTCGTCGACGCTGCGGCCGAGCCGGCCACCGCGGTTCCGTGCCCGTGCACGTCTGCTGTATTCGCGTTGTTATCATAAAAATTCCAGCCCGGAACCATTTGCGCCGCGAGGTCGGCGTGGGCGCCGTTGACGCCGGAGTCGAGAATGGCGATGGTGACGCCTGCTCCCTGGCTATAATCCCAGGCCGAAGGCGCCCCAATTTTTGACAGATGCCATTCGCTTCCAAGATAGGGATCGTTTGAAATGAAAGCGGGCGTGACGCGTTGATCGAGTTCCGCAAATTTAAGGTGAGTATTATGGGAAAGTAAAGCTACGACGGCTTTTTCAGACGCGTTGCCTGGCAGATCTACGATGTAAAGATTACTCTGTCCGATTTTTCTGGCCTTGCCGCCATGAACCTTAAGAATTTTTGCGAGTTCATTTTCCGGAAGACCGGCTTTCGGCATGACGAGAATTCGTCCTTTTGCCCACTGTTCCGTGTCTGCTGGCCGCGCGGCATGGGAAACGGTAGGGGCGAAAACAAGCGAGCCAATAAGGAGGGCCGCCATGACGCAGATTTGTGCTTGCGGACGCGCCCATCCGTGAACGGATAACGGTGAAATATTGGCTGCAGGTACGCGGGAGCCTGCGGATTGGGATGCCCGGTGTTTAAATGCCATGATTCAGTTCCTTTCGATGGTGGGTGGTCGACCCCGAACGGAACTGCATGGATACGCCTAAGCAAACGGTGCGGCACGGTCATAGACACACGTACCAATGGTAGTTTGCTCAATGTCTCGCACATGCACGAATGCACACGCACGAGTTGCGTTGCCTGGCAGTCCTGCCGTCTTGGGGCATAAGCCCGGTAGACCGTTGACTTTGCGTCTCTCGCTTTCGCGAGGTTTGCCTTTTTCAGATTACAGCGAGATATTACATCAAAATTATGACATAAGCAATTAAATTAGAATAAGGAATTCAAACGCACTTTTTCACTAAGCGGGACTATAACGCCGCGGCGGCGGGTGGTCGATCATCCATTTGTCGGGTGAAAACTCGTCCTTCTGCGGGGTTCTTCGGGTCGTTCATCAGCCTGCGGGGGCTGATTTCGCGGCGCTTGGGCCGTTCGTGCGAGCGCAGGGCGAGCGGGATCGGCGGCGCAGTTGCTGAACCGGTGTCGGTTGGGGATCAGGCGGCTTGGAACAGCGCAACGGGCCGCGCCGGCGAGCGGGGCGGGGCGGGGCGCGGGCGGGCAAGCGAAGATGCGTGAGGATCTTGGTAATCACCGCGGGATCTTCGATGGCCGCGAGGATCTTCAAGGCGCCGCCGCACTCTGGGCGGTGTTCGAGGTCGATATCGAAGACGCGCTTGAGCAGGTCTTTGAGAAATGCAATGCGCTTAAATGCTTCACTCAAGGTCGACGGCGTGCGTTTGCCCGGTGGGGTGCGCAGCTATTCCAGATGCGTAGTGGCCGTTTCACCGCGAGGCTCGTATAGCTTGGTCATCCAGGTGGCGATGCCCGCCTTGCTGACCATCGTTTCCAGCGTGGCAATGGTCTTGTCTTCGCATTCGACAAAGGCACGGACGCCGTCGTGTCGAATGGTGCGGTGGCGGGAATGACGAGCTTGGCGCGATACAGCCAACGCTCACCAAATTCGACTAAGGCGTCGATGCTCAGCGCGGCGTGTGCTTGCTCCTTGAGCCGCGCGTAGAG
>JALYOK010000138.1 GCA_030856925.1 Pseudomonadota bacterium | reverse complement strand
ACTGCAGCGGGTTATGCGGTGGGTCGCCGGTATCGATGTCTGGAAATAGCGCCGTTTCATCGCAAGCGTCTACGGCGGCTTTGAGCCGCACCCGGTCGTTCGGTCTTAGCATACGATTTTTCCGTTTCGTGCGCTGACCTTATCTAGACCTGGCTGTGTTCAACAATGTTTGACATCCCTCCGGCCGCTGCATACAATAGGTTCAACAGTGTTTAACAGCAGGCGGCGCCCCGATGGAAGTAGTTCTTCGCAAGTACGGCAATAGCACGGTCTTGGCGCTGCCGCCGGCAGTACTCAAGGATTTGGGCCTCAAAGCGGGTCAGTCGATGACGTTGAATTCGACCCCGGATGGCCGCATCACTCTGGCGCCGAGGCGCCGCCACCGCTTGATCGATCTGCTTGCCCAGTGCGATCCGAAGGCGGCGCCACCCGTAGACCTGGCTCTGTGGGACAGCGCTCGCCCGGATGGCCAAGAGGCTTGGTGATGGCGGTGTTCGAGCGTGGGGACATCGTGACGGTGCGGTTAGACCCCGTGGAAGGTCATGAGATGCGCGGCGCGAGTCGCCCGGCGCTCGTGCTCACCACACGCGAGTTCAATCGGCTCGGTGATGTTCTTGTAGCGCCGATCACTCAAGGCGGCGACTTCTCCCGTTTTGCCGGATTCGCGGTTTCGCTGACCGGCGCCGGTTGCAAGACGCAGGGCGCCGCACTCGTGAACAAGATTCGGATGATGGACCTATCCGCACGCAAGGCGAAGAAGGTCGAGCGAGCGCCGCAGGAGGTCATCGATGACGCCATTGGCCGATTGATGACCTTGTTTGAATGACCGGTGCGCATAAGGCCCTCTTCAGGCGCCGAAGCGGAAATCGAAGCGTTCGGGCTGTTTTGGCGGAACCTGCCGACTCGAGCGCCGCCGGCGACGGCTGTTACAACTGCGTTTTCAACAAGGCGGCCACACGCTCGAGCAGTTTCTCCTGCCACGGCCGCTGCAGCCACTGGTCATAGGTCACTGGCCGCGAGCGCTGCCAGTCGGCGTCGAAAATCGCGATCTGTTCCTTCGCGAACGCGGCGTCGAGCACGTTTAGATTGGCCTCATCGTTGAGCCGGAACGAGCGGTTGTCGAAATTGGTGGAGCCCGCCGACACGAGTAGGGCGTCCACCACCAGCACCTTGCAGTGGTACATGGTCGGCGCGAATTCTGATATCTCGATGCCTGCCTGCAATAGCTCTCCCCAGCCGGCGCGAGAGGCGCTACGCACGATCTCGGTGTCGATGTGCTCCCCCGGCGTGATGATGCGGATCTTCACGCCGCGCTGGGCGGACGCGACCAGCGCTGCGGTTGTCAGCGAATCAGGCACGAAATACGCGCTGGACAAGTCGATGGTGCTGCGCGCCGCGGTGATGGCCATCAGGTACATCAATTGCATGCTTTCGCTGCCGCCGCTGGGTGAACTGCTGAACATCTGCGCGGCCATGGCGCCGCGGCGCTCGAGCGCCGGAAAGTAGAGCTCATCGTGCAGCACTTTGCCTTGGGCCTTGATCCAGTTGTCCATAAACACGGCCTGCATCTGCGCGACTACCGGGCCCTCGATGCGAAAATGCGTGTCGCGCCATTGCGAGGGATCACGCGCATCGCCGCGCCACTTGTCGGCGATGCCGACGCCGCCGGTGAAGCCGATGCGGCCGTCGATTACCAGGACTTTGCGGTGGGTGCGGTTATTGAGCCGGCCCAGGTGGCTCCAATGCGGCTCATGGTAGCGCTCAATCTGAACGCCGGCTCGTTTCATCTCGTCGAGGTAGCGCTGCTCCATCTTGACGCTGCCAATCCAGTCGAGAAGCACGTGCACCTTGACGCCGGCGCGGGCGCGTTCGCTCAGGGCGTCGGCAAACTCAGTGCCGATCGTCTCGGACCAGTAGATGTAGGTTTCGAACGTGATGGTGCGCTCGGCCTGCCGGATCGCCGCGAGCATCGCCGGAAAGATGCGGTCGCCGTTGACGAGCACCTGCACGCTGTTGCCATCCAGCATCGGCGGCCCAAGCAACGCACTCATCGAGCGAGCAAACTGCAGATCGTCTGTCGCATAGCGGCGTTCGAGCTGCCGCTCGATCTTCTTTTCGCCGGTGACGATATTCATCACCAGCAGCGTGGCGCACACCGTGACTACGCTGCTGATCACGGCGATCCAAATTGACTTTCTTTTCATGAGAGGGTGCAGCGCGACTCGGTCATTGAGGCAATTATTAATACAAGGCTGCTGCAGGTCCGGTGCACTCGATCGACGTGGGGCGGTAAAGGGAGGACTTCAAACATCAAGGCGGCAATATATCGCTTAACCTTTGAGCGGTCAAATACTGAAGAATAACCATCCCTGCACCATCCCACTGGATGGTGATACAATGGCACAATGAAACGCAAAAGCGCGGCAGCGCCCGGCAAAATCAAAACTACTGACTCCGAGAAAATCACCATCAACCTCGGTTTTGTCGACTTAGGGCACATAGACCTGCTGGTGTCCGAGGGCTTCTACGGCAACCGCACCGACTTCATCCGCACCGCCATTCGCAATCAGTTGAGCGCTCAATCGGAAGCGGTGAAGCAAGTGATGGCGCGCAAGATGCTCGTGCTGGGTTTGCAGAATTTCACTGCCGACGACCTGCGAGCCGTGAAGGCCGCGAAGCAGAAGCTGCAGATTCGCGTGCTGGGTCTGGCCACGATCGCGAATGACGTTACTCCTGAACTCGCCTTGGCCACTATCGCCTCGATGGATGTCTTGGGCGCACTGCATGCGAGCCCGGCGGTGAAAGCCGCGCTAGCCGGCCGCCACCGTTAACCGCACCGAAATTTACTTCAAGAAAGGTTCCATGAACGACACCTTCCAAGAACTGATGCGCGAAGCCGCCCGACTAACGCGGGAGGGCCGATTGAATGAAGCCACTGAGACAATACAACGGGCAGTGAGCGGCGCGTCAGAAGTCAGCTCAGTGCGTCGGCATGTGAATTCTCAGGCGCACGCGCTCACCGTAATACCGACAGTCGTTGGTGAAACGCCAGCGGGCGGCTTTCCGGTCGACACGCAGCGAGAATGGCCGCTCCCGACTCGGGAAGACGTCGAGGCTGCAGCCGAGGTTGGCCGAGATGAGTTCACCAGTAGCTCGTACACGTATCTAACACAAACGCGCCACTACAAGCTCTATGCACCCCCCGGCCACGTCGGCCGCCAGTTGCCGTTGGTAGTGATGCTGCACGGCTGCACCCAGGATCCCGACGATTTCGCCGCCGGCACCGGCATGAGCGAACGCGCGCGTGAACAAGGCTTCTTCGTGCTGTATCCGGCGCAGTCGCAACAGGCGAACCCGTCACGCTGCTGGAACTGGTTCAAACGCAGCCACCAGCAACGCGACGGCGGCGAGCCGGCGTTGATCGCGGGCATGACGCAGGCGGTGATAGCGCAACAAAACATCGACACCCGCCGAGTCTACATCGCCGGCCTGTCGGCGGGCGGCGCCATGGCCGCGATCGTTGCCGCCGCATATCCGGAGATCTTTGCGGCGGTCGGCGTCCACTCGGGGTTGCCGTGCGGCGCCGCGAGCGACGTGGCCGGGGCCCTTGCAGTGATGAAAAGCGGAGTCGCCGGGCCAGCCATTGCTGCCAAAGCAAGCCGCGTTGGGACACCGCGGGCAGTGGCGATGCGCTCGCGGACGCCGGTACCCACCATCGTGTTCCACGGCGACCAGGACCGTACCGTGCATCCGCGCAATGGCGAGCAGGTAATCTCGGATGTGCTGGGCCGCGCCGCCGACGCAGGCGAATCGTACGCGCTTCCTAAGGGTCGCGCGCAGGTCGAGCAGGGCGTGTCGGAGCAAGGGCAGCGATACACCCGCTCCACTCACCACGATGACAGCGGCAACACCTTAGCCGAGCACTGGTTGGTGCATGGGGCCGGGCACGCCTGGTCGGGCGGCCGTGCCGAGGGTTCGTACACCGATGCGAAAGGGCCGGATGCTACCCGCGAAATGCTGCGCTTCTTTGCAAGCATCCAACCATTTAAGGGCGTTAAGAATTGAACGACACTCTCCCGCCGGTCTGCAGACTATTTAGGGAACCTCTGATTAAGTCCCCTCGCGGTCCCGATGGACTCAATCAGAGGTTCCTTAGCTACTTACGGCGCGCCATAAACTCTTCCATTCCCTTTTTGCGATCGTCGTTTACCGTGATAGCGTGTGGACGTTGGCGCACCATAGCAGCGTATTCTTTCAGGCCGGGAATGGCGGCAATAGGATCTTCTCCGTAGATAGCTTTGGTTGCTTGTGAGACGGTCGGCAAATGCATGCACGCGGCACAATCGGCGTAGGTGAACACTTTGCCGGCAATGAAAGGATCGAATTTCACCCGCCGGGCGAAAGCTTGCACGCCTTTCTCCAATTGAGGTTTCACTTCCGCTTTGGTCGCATCGCTGACTTGGCGGCCAAAGAACGCTTCGAGATACAAACGGCGCGCCGGCCACTCGAGGTACAGTTCCATGTATTGAAGCAACTCGCGGACATGGGCACGCTGCACCGGATCGCTTGGATAAAGCGGCATCGCCCGATAGGCGTCTTCCAAATACTCGACAATCGCCTGCGATTCGGTAATGGTCTCGCCGTCGATCTCGATGAAGGGTAACTTGCCCATCGGCGAACGCGTCATATGACCCGCTTCTTTCGAAGGCCAGGTGATCACTTCCTCAAACGGGATGTTCTTCTCCAACAGAGCGAGCTTCACTTTGTTGTGGTAGTTACTGGCGGTAAATCCGCATAGCCTTAACATATCAAAATCCTCCAATGAATTGTTTCCGGGTTTATTTTTTTACACTTGCCATGAACAATTCCATGGCGCGTTGCTGATCGGCCAGAATCTTTTGCACGGCGGGTCTTTTCGCCACGTACTTGAGGTAATCCGCCGCACCGGGGATACCGTCGACCATATTCTTGCCCAGCACGATGCGAGTAACCCAAGCCACGGTGCTCAATTGCGGAAACGCAACGCAGTCGGCCAACGTAAACTTGGCGCCTGTCAGGAACGGCGAGAATTTCGCGAGCCGCGCCACCGCCTTGACGCCACGCTCGATCAGCGCTTCGGCGTCGTTTTTAGCTTCATCGGAAATCGGCGCACCGAAAAAAGCCGCGGCGGTCAAGCGGCCCGACGCGCTCGAGCCGGACATGTAAAGCTCAATGACTTGCATCAACTCCCGGCACTTCGCTCGCTCAACCGGATCCATGGGCATCAACGGCGCCGCGGGATAGGCGTTTTCCAAGTATTCCAATATCACTCCGGACTCGGAAAAAAATTTGCCGTCGACTTCCATTGTCGGAATTTTCCCCATTGGCGAATGCACCAAAAAAGTTTCATCCTGCGAAGGCCGCTGCATCACCTCTTCGAACTCGATGCCCTTCTCCAACAACGCCAGCTTCACCTTGTTATGGTTCGGGCTGATGCTAAATCCGTGCAGTTTGAGCATGACCTATGCCTCTTCGTTTATCAGCCACGGCCGTTTGGCCTAGGCTTATTGCTCGCTCTGTTGCGAACCTAATCAGATCGATCCTGCCGTTGGTGGGAAAACTACCGCGCCTACTTGCTCAAGCATTCCTCAATCGAAATGCACCGTGACCGATGGATCTTCCAACATACCCTGGTACTTGACGGTAATGCTGGTGTTCGGCTGCACAGGCACGGGCGGAATGAAGCCGCCTAGGCTGAATAGATCGCCCTTGTGGACCTCGATGCCGGCATCGTCCAGCGCCTTTGCGAGCCAGATCGCGGCATTGAAGGGATGGCCCATAAGCGCACTGCCCGGGGCTCGTCCTATTTCCTTACCGCTCTTGTCTTCTGTCATGACTACAGTCATCGACGCGATCTCATCAAGAAAGGTATTGGTCGCGCGGCAACGGATTCGCGGCCCCATTACGCCACCACGAAATCCAAGGTTGTGTCCCACCAGTTTGGCGCCGCCCACTGTGTTGTCCTCGAGCATGAGATCGGGCAACTCGATAAACGGAATCACGTCCCACAAATAGATTAGTGCATCAAGTGGAGTTTTTGCCAGGTAAAGTCCAGGCGCTCTAAGCTCGACAAGCAGATCCGCTTCAACCAAGGGCCGCGCGCCGAAATTAGCCGGCAGGTGGGCGCCGCTTTGCAGCATCATCTTTTCGAACATCACGCCGTAGGCCGGGCCTTTTACCTTGAAACGATCGTACATGGCCGGGTTGGTGAAGGCGGCTTTGAAACCGATCTGCTTACCCAATGCCTCCGGCAGCCGCTTAACCAGCTCGGCTTGCATGCAGTACGCGTCTTCCATGGTTTCGATCGGCACGCCCTTGCTCGGCCGCAGGGCTTTGAAATCTTCGACATAGGCGTTCACCGCATCGGCACTCGGGCAAGCGGCGATGGCGATGTCAGGCGCCACCGAGGCGACGATCGCGCCGGTCGCATTCAACATAAAGTGACGTCTGTTCATTGTTATTTTCCCACAAAAACTTCGATTATGTTGTCATTCCATAGTTTGGGGCTGACAGCTTGAGGTCTCGACGTCTTCCGCCGCAGCATTGAACACATCGATCATCTCGGCGCGGGCTTGACCCACTCGCCGTTATGTAAAGCTTGTCGTAAGTGTGCATAAGAATTCCTGTCGATTAAAAGATAGTCGTTTATTTTAACTCGCGCAGGCAGCCTCGTTCGTTGAAAATACAATGGCTGGAAAGGCAATGCCAATGCGGCTCTCCAGCATGCATCACTGGAGCCCCGCACCGGTGCTGGCTCGTGGCGTGTTGGCTTCGGGTTCGCAATATCAGTGGTCGGCGCGCCGCGGTCTCTTTTCGATTTCGGTCAGCGCAGCCCTCGTGACGATAACGCAATTGCGATTAATTGCGAGAATGCTGACGGGCGTGCCCACCGACCGTTCCGCCTCAAATTGCGCTCGTGGCATGATCGCGTACGCTTGACGGTGGCCCTGCCAAAGCCGACGAAATTCCTCCACGCTTGCGACAGCTTTAGCCGGATCCTGCGCGATACCCATCTCCAACTCTCCGCGAAAGCGCACGATGGTGAACGTTCGCTGCAAATGATGCGGCATACTTTGATCGTACATATCCAAACTATAAAACGGGATGTCTGCGTCAAAATCGCCAATCTTGTCGAGAGCGTTATCGACTAAAGCTTCAGCAGAGAATTGATCCTCGATCGACTCGGAACCCGTAACCAAAACCTGAAAAGAAAATAACAATCCAAAACCTAACGCAGACAGCGCGAAACGCGGGTAACGAGCCATCGCTGCCATGGCCAGAACAGACGCTGCAATCAAGATTCCGCCGCCGGCCATAGCCCAGGCCACGAACGGTTCGATCAAATCTGCGCCACCGGCGAACTTCGGGATTCGGGTCACAAACGGCGCGGCAGCCATCATGGCAACGCCTAGCGCCACGATTACCAACAGCATTCGCTGTGACAACC
>JALYOK010000161.1 GCA_030856925.1 Pseudomonadota bacterium | reverse complement strand
GCGCGAGATAGATGCCTTGCTTCAACATTGCGTGGAAAAATTTGTTGAAGCGATCCTTATCGCATTCCATCATTTCGGCGAACGTCCGTGGCGTCTCAGCGCGGAAGAAGATGCCGAACATGCTGCCGATAGAAGCGCTGGAAAGCGCCGAACCGGCATCTTTGGCAACCTCGGTAATGCCTTGGAGAATGGCTCTGGTATTGGCTTCCAGCTTGCTATAAATACTCGGATCGCGATGCAAAATCCTTAGCGTGGTAAGTCCGGCAGTTACTGCGACAGGATTGCCGGACAACGTACCCGCTTGATACACGGGGCCAAGTGGCGCGAGCTTCGCCATGATGTCGCGGCGGCCGCCGAAGGCGCCGACGGGCAACCCGCCACCGATGATTTTGCCGAGGGTAGTGATGTCGGGCGTAACGTTAAAATGACCCTGTGCGCCTCGCGGCCCAACGCGAAAACCCGTCATTACCTCGTCGAAGATCAACACCGTTCCGTGTTTCGTACAAAGTTCACGTAAGGTCTGCAAAAACTCGGCGTCCGGAATGAGTAAATTCATGTTGCCTGCGACGGGTTCGACGATCACACAGGCGATCTGATCGCCCATTTTTGCAAAGGTATCTTTGATTTGTTGCGCGCCGTTGTAGTCCTGCACCAACGTGTGGGCGACGACTTCCGCCGGCACACCTGCGGAGCTGGGATTGCCGAAGGTCAACGCGCCGGAGCCTGCTTTAACAAGCAACGCATCGCCGTGGCCGTGGTAACAGCCTTCGAATTTGATGATAACGTTGCGACCGGTATAGCCGCGCGCGAGGCGGATCGCGGTCATCGTCGCTTCGGTGCCGGAACTCACTAAGCGCACTTGCTCGATGCTCGGCAGCATCGTGCACAGCAATTGCGCCATCTCCAATTCCGTTTCCGTCGGTGCGCCGAAGCTCAGACTATTTTCCGCCACGCGCTGCACCGCTTTGATAACTTCGGGGTGGGCGTGACCCAAAATCATCGGCCCCCAGGAGCCGACGTAATCGATATATTCCTTGCCGTCGACGTCGTAGAGATAGGCGCCTTTGCCGCGCTGGAAAAATATCGGCGTGCCGCCGACGGCGCGAAAAGCCCGCACCGGCGAATTGACGCCGCCGGGAATGAATTTCTGCGATTGCTCGAATAGAGTTTCGTTACGTGAGGGCATGCTGCTCACCTGTGCTTGAAGAGTTGAGTGAATTCTTTTGCGGTGGCTTCGATGTCCGGCGCTTCAAACAACGCGCCGATCACTGCGACAGCATCCGCTCCCGCCTCAATCAACGGCGCTGCGTTTTCAAGCGTGATGCCGCCGATCGCAACAATCGGACAGGACAGTTGCTGCTTTGCTTCCCGCAACAAATCGAGCGAAGCCCGCACGGCGTTAGGTTTTGTCGGCGACGGAAAAAAACTCCCGAAGGCGACATAATCTGCGCCGTTCGTTTCCGCTTCCATTGCAAAGGCTAACTGATCGTAACAAGACACACCAACTAGCATGCCGGAGAGCAAGGACTGTTGTGCTTCTTCGAATGGCATATCCTGAGAACCAATATGGACGCCGCTTGCAGACATGCTTGCCGCGAGTGCCGCATCGTCATTGATGATCAGCGGCACGCGATATTTCTTACATAAACCCTGCACGGCTTGCGCTTGATTCGCTTTCAAATTCGGCGCGAGATGTTTAGCGCGATACTGCAAGACGCTCGCGCCGCCCCGCAACGCCGCTTCGACTTCGCGCAATAAACGATTACTGTCGGTCCGTTCCGGCGTAATCGCGTAAAGCCCGTTAATGAGTGTCGCCATTGTTGCCCTCATCACGCGCCCAAAACATTCGATCGGGAATGAACTGGCCCATGCCGGGACGAAATCCAGCTTGTAAACTTTGCCAGGTATATTCCTGCGCATCACGCACGGCTTCGGAAAGATCGTCGTTTTGTGCGATCAACGCCGCGCACGCCGACGCCAGCGTGCAGCCGGAGCCGTGGAAGCTGCCTTGCAGGCGTTGCCATGAATCGGCTCGCACGACGCCGGATTTGTCGTAAAGGGTGTTGATGACCTCGGGCGTGTGATGGTGGGTGCCGGTGATGAGCACATATTCACAACCGCTTTCCAGCAAATGTTTCGCACAATCGGCAAAATCCAACTCGTCATCGGTGGCTGCAATGTCTTGCGCAAGGCGGCGCGCTTCCACAGTGTTCGGTGTGATCAAAGTAGTCTGCGGCAAAATTAATTCGTTCAACGCCGAAATCATATCGTCACTCGAAAGCTCGTCACCCCCGCCGCTGGCGAGCACGGGATCAAAAATCAACGGCACGTTGGGATAGTCAGACACAATCTCCGCGACGGTCGCGATAATCTCCACGCTGCACAAAAGGCCAAGTTTAATCGCGGCGATCGGCACGTCTTCCAAAATACAGCGCGCCTGATCGTCCACCCATTTCGCGTCCATGGTGAGCAATGCCTCGATGCGGGAGGAATCCTGCACGGTGATGCCGGTGATCACTGGCAACGGATGGCAACCGATGCTCGCAAGTGCAAGGATATCTGCTTGGATACCGGCACCGCCGCTGGGATCATTGGCGGCGAAGACCAAAACAGCGGGTGGAGGGGCGGGCATGAAAGTCCGGGGCGGTTGATTAGCAAGGCGGCAGCGCTTATGATAGCGAGCTTTATTTTTGCCTCAAGCGTTCATTTTAACCTAAAGCGAAATTCCCATGAATATAGCGGTAGTCGACAAAAAATACATGTGCCTCATATGCGGTTGGATTTACGACGAGGCCGAGGGTGTTCCCGAGGACGGCATCGAGCCGGGAACGCCTTGGGAGAAAGTGCCGCTGAATTGGGTGTGCCCGGAGTGCGGGGCGCGTAAGGAAGATTTTGAGATGATAGAAATTTAATAGCGTTCATGTCGTTCCGCCTTGCGCCGGAATGACAGTCAAGCCCAGCAGCTACACGCGGTTCCAAAAATACAGCAACACCAACGTTCCAAAAATCAACCGATACCACGCGAAGCCATTGAAGTTATGGCTTGAAACGAAGCGTATCAGCGCCCGCACGGCGAACAGCGCCGCCACAAATGAAGTTACGAAACCCACGGCGAACATCGGCAGATCGCTCGCTTGAAGCAGATCGCGATGTTTGTAGACATCGTAGAACGTTGCCGCGAACATGGTGGGAATCGCCAAAAAGAATGAAAACTCCGTTGCCGTTTTGCGCGACAAACCGGAAAGCATGCCGCCTATAATCGTGGCGCCGGCGCGGGACGTGCCGGGAATCAGCGAGACGGCCTGGGCCAACCCCACCATTAACGCATCGCGCGCCGTCATGTCATCCACGTCTTTCACTCGCGGCGCGCGCTCGCGGCTCTCGACCCAAAAAATAACGAAGGCGCCGACGATCAGTGCGATCGCAACGGTGATCGGATTGAAGAAAAGCGCCTTAATCGATTTAATGAAAAAGAATCCCAACAGCGCCGAAGGCAAAAACGCGACGATTAGATTTGCAATGAAACGCTGCGCGGTGGAATTCGACAACATACCCGTGATGGTATTCGCGACGCGCACGCGATACTCCCACACCACCGCCAAGATCGCGCCGAGCTGAATAACGATCTCGAATACCTTGCCTTTATCGTCGTTAAAGCCCAGCCAATCGCCGACGATGATGAGATGACCGGTACTCGAGACGGGCAAAAATTCCGTCGCGCCTTCGACGATGCCCATGATGAAGGCGTGAAATAGAGATAGGAGATCCATTATTTTTCTATCAGAGGTAAATTGTCCTCGTCGTCCCCGCGAATGCGGGGACCCAGGGTCTTGGCGAGGATAAGCACTAGATTCCGGCGCCCGCCGGAATGGCGAACTTCGTTATAGCAGAATTACTCTTCCAATTCCGCTTTTGGTTTCGTGGCGAATTCTTCCGCGAGCTCGGCTAAATCTGGCGGCAACACCCGGAATATTTTCTTCTTTAGTTCCGCCATCAACACGGCAAACTGAAAACCATACTCCAAGCGCATGTCGGTCATGAAATCGCGAACTTTTTCTTTGAGTTCCGGCGCCATGGGCGTTTGCAGTCCCATCATCGCGCCCCGCATGTATTCCTTGAGGCTCTCGATATCGGCCAGGGAAAAATTCTTGGCCAGCATTTTCTCTACGTTGCGCCATTCTATGCCTGCCAACGCCGCTTCGGATTGAACACCGGGCTCGGTCGCCGAGAAAGCCGGTACTGAAAAAATGAGACATACCAACAACAAAAGAATCTTCATGCGCATGCGTTCACCTCCAATCGATCATCATAACTTCTGTTGCAGATGGAATAAAGGGTTCCGGCAAGCGTCGGCGCGTGGCGGTGTACGAAAAAGCAGTTGCGGGCAAGCCGCAGGGTCATGGTGATGGATCGATTTCACCGTCAATCCCGGCCCGGGAGCGGCG
>JALYOK010000127.1 GCA_030856925.1 Pseudomonadota bacterium | reverse complement strand
GCGCCCAAAACTCTTTGGCCTCCACCGCTTCGGCTCCGGGAAAATTATGCACAGTACCGTTATGTTTGGTGTGTTCAAGCAGGCGCGTCGGCTCAATTCCGCGCGCGCAGTAGATTGCGCCCGAGGAATCCTGGACGGCAATAATTTTCGCGCCGTGTTGGTGAAAGATCTGCGCCGCGGCGCTGCCCACATTGCCGAATCCTTGAATCACTACCCGCGCGTCCTTCACATTGATTCCGCTGCGCTTGGCTGCTTCGGCGGCGGCCACGAACACACCATGCCCGGTCGCCTCGCGCCGTCCCAGGCTGCCGCCCAAGGGCAACGGTTTGCCGGTGACCACTCCCGTGGCGGTGCGGCCCTCATTCATGGAGTAGGTGTCCATGATCCACGCCATGATTTGATCATTGGTGTTCACATCCGGCGCCGGAATATCCTTGTCGGGGCCGAGCAGAATGTTGAGTTCGCTAGCATAGCGGCGCGTCATACGCTCTAGCTCGGCGCGCGATAATTGGGTGGGATCCACTCGAATGCCGCCTTTGGCGCCGCCGTAGGGTACGTTCACCGCGGCATTCTTGATGGTCATCCAGCCGGCTAAGGCCATCACTTCCGGCAGCGACACCTTGGGGTGATAACGTATACCTCCCTTGCCCGGGCCGCGCACCAAACTGTGTTGGATGCGATAGCCCTCGAAGTGAGCGAACGATCCATCGTCCATACGCACCGGCACATCGACGACGAGAATGCGCTTGGGTCGTTTGAGGAAGTCGACCCAGCGCGCCAAGGGTCCGAGATATGGTGTGACCCGATCGATTTGCTCGAGGAATATTTCCCAGGGACTCAAATCGTCGTTCAGCAGATACGAAGGTAGATCCGTTTTCATATTTTTCTAAGCGCTTAAAGAAAGTAGCGCCGCGTTGCCGCCGGCGGCCGCGGTATTGGCGGAAGTCACGCGCTCCGCAGCGAAACGGAGCAAGTAATGCGGCCCTCCCGCCTTGGGCCCCGTGCCGGACAACCCTTCACCGCCGAACGGTTGTGAACCTACCACCGCGCCGATCATGTTGCGATTGACGTATATGTTGCCGACTCGAGCTCGCGTCTGAATATGACGAATGGTCATATCGATGCGGCTTTGAATGCCGAGCGTCAGTCCATAACCGGTGGCGTTGATCGCGTCGATGACGCTGTCCAGTTGGGCGCCGCCATAGCGGATTACGTGTAATACCGGGCCGAATACTTCGCGCTCTAGCAAAGCTAAGTTGGGTATCTCAAACGCGCACGGCGCGACAAAGTTGCCGTGCTCGGCATCGGCGGGGAGTTTTGACTCGCACACCGGTTTGCCGACCGAACGAAGCGCATCAATGTGGCGTCGCAAATCGCGCTGCGCCGCGGCATCGATTACCGGGCCCACATCGGTGGCAAGTTGAGCCGGATCGCCGATCACCAATTCTTGCATTGCGCCGCTCAACAATTCAAGCACGCGATCCGCGATGTCATTCTGCAAGAATAATACGCGCAGCGCCGAACAGCGCTGCCCCGCGCTGTTGAAGGCCGATTGCAGCGCGTCCGTCACCACTTGCTCGGGGAGCGCCGAGCTATCAACGATCATCGCATTTTGCCCGCCGGTCTCCGCGATGAACGGGACGATCGGCCCCCGTCGCGTCGCCAGCGTTCGGTTAATGCTCTGCGCGGTTTCCGTTGACCCGGTGAACACCACACCGCCGATGCGCTCGTCAACCGCCAGTTGGCCACCGAGCGCCGCGCCCGGTCCCGGGAGATAGTGCAGTACCTGCGTGGGAATTCCCGCTTGATGCAACAACTGCACGGCGCGGCAGCCAATCAGCGGCGTTTGCCGCGCCGGCTTTGCAATGACCGTATTGCCCGCCGCCAACGCGGCGGCAATCTGACCCACGAAAATCGCCAGCGGAAAATTCCATGGGCTGATCGCTGCAAATACACCGCGCCCGGCGAGATGCAACTCGTTCGCTTCGCCGGTGGCGCCAGGCAAAACCAACGGCGTGGCGAACTGTTGCCGCGCCAGTTGCGCATAATAGCGGCAATAGTCGGCAGCCTCCCGAACCTCCGCCCAACCATCGGGTAGCGTCTTGCCACCCTCCCGCACGAGCAGCGCCAGGAATTCATAGCGCGCGTCTTCGATAAGCTCCGCGCCGCGTTCCAGGATCGCGGCGCGTTGCTCAGCGTGCAGAGCGTTCCAGTCGAAGGCGGCCCTACTCGCCGTGACGATCGCCTGGTTGAGAGTCTCCACGGTTGCTTCTCGCACCATGCCAACGAGATGCCGACGGTCGGCGGGGGCGCGAATCTCGCGCACTTCGCCCGCGGCAACGCCGCCGTCAACTAATGCACTGGCCTCAAACGAACGGCGCAGCACCGGCTGCAGATTCACCTGTAGTTCCGCGACAGCCTGAGGATCAGCGAAACTGATGCCTACTGAGTTCGCTCGAAACGGCTGGTAAATCTTACTCGGCAAGGGAATATGCGGATTCGGTTTGTCATCTAGTTGGGTCACGATTCGTACCGGATCGGCGACCAACTCTTCGACGTTCTGCGCACGGTCGGCGATTCGATTAACGAATGAAGTGTTGGCGCCGTTCTCAAGCAAGCGTCGCACCAGATACGGCAGTAGGTGCTCATGGCTGCCGACCGGTGCGTAGACACGGCACAAAATGTCATGCTCGCGCATCGCCGCTTCGTACACATCGACCCCCATTCCGTGCAAACGTTGGAACTCGAACTGTTGGCGCTCTTTGCCCGTTTGCGCCAAAACCCAGGCTATGGTGTGTGCGTTATGGGTCGCGAACTGCGGATAGAAATGCGCGCGCTGGGATAGTATTCGGCTTACGCAGGCAAGGTAGGAAACATCGGTGGCTGCCTTTCGTGTATACACCGGGTAAGCCATCAGCCCTTGCACCTGCGCACGCTTGATCTCCGAATCCCAATAGGCCCCTTTGACCAGACGCAACGGGATGCGCTTGCCATGCGTGCGCGCAAGCTCAGCCAGCCAGTCGATGACAGCCGGTGCTTGCTTCTGATACGCTTGCACTGCTAACCCCAGGCCGTCGTAGTCAGCTAACTGGGGATCAGTAAGCACACCTGCAAAAATATCCAACGAAAGCCCGAGCCGTTCACTCTCTTCAGCATCCATGGTGAGGGCGATGCCGGCCGCTTTAGCCGCTTTCGTCAGGGCAAGCAAAGTAGCCATCAACTCGGGCGCCGCACGCTCGCGCTGAGCGTACTCGTAGCGAGGGTGCAATGCGGAGAGCTTGACCGAGATGCCCGGTGTCTCGAATACGTTTTGCCCACGGGTGACCGTAGCGCCGATCGCGCGAATCGCCGCTGCATATGATTCTAGATAGCGTTGCGCATCCGCGCGCGTAAGCGCCGCTTCGCCGAGCATGTCGAAGGACATTAGATATTTCGCCAGCGTCTCATCTCGACTGCGCGCCAGCGCCTCCTCGATCGTGCGCCCCATCACAAACTGTTCGGCCAAAATACGCATCGCTTTCGTGAGCGCAAGACGCACTAACGGCGCACCGCTTTTGGCGATCAACCGCCTGAGGCTACCGAAGGCGTCGGCCGGCGTCTGCTGAGTCGGTGCGATAACCTGGCCGCTCAGCATCAATCCCCAAGTAGAGGCATTGATGAGCAGCGAGTCGCTCCGCCCCACGTGACGCTCCCAGTCGCCTTGGGAAATTTTGTCGCGTATTAGTTTGAGCGCGGTAGCGATGTCGGGAATGCGCAGCAGCGCTTCAGCGATGCACATCAGCAGGATGCCCTCTCGCGATGAAAGGCTAAATTCCTGTAGAAAGGATTCGATCGAGAGCACGCCGCTGTTGCGCGCACGAACAGCAGCGACCAACCGACCGGCCGCGACGGCAACGCCTACTTCCTGTTCAGCGCTCGTCGTGGCAAGCGACAACAACTGCTCTACCGCCTGTGTTTCGTCAGCCAAATACATTGCGTTGATTGCGACGCGAAGGCCGCTCAACGTGGGGACAGTGTCCATGCCCGCTCTCCCATAGAAAGGCGCAGGGTTGGTATTGCGGCGTCCCCTGTTGGCGCGAAATCATCATACCATCGGCAACTTAAATCGAGTATCAAAAATTAGATCGGCAAAAAGCACTATTGCAAAAATGGCCAACATCGCGCATTCTTCCACACCAGTTGAACCCCTGAAATAGCTGGTTAAAGCGGCACTGCGCATGACCTTAACAGACGCTCAAGGTTCGATCATAAGCGTCTGAGGCGTGCCGAGAAAGGCTGACAGCTATCGGCAGACGATTCGCACCCGTTCGATGCCGAAAATCAGTGATAAGAGTCGTGACTGTTCAACGAACACACGGTCAAAAAAGGAGGAGCAGCGCAGCAATGCGCGCTCGTCAGCCTGGCGGGCGCCTGGTTTTTGCCAGAAACCTACCGGCGCGACCTTTCTGCAGACCCCACGAATCTCTGAAGGGGATGAAATATCAGTGGCGCATTGCCTTCGCCCGGTCAAGCGCGCGTGAGGTGATCTGCGTCGACCGCCGGTGGAGTGGAACAGGCGCAAAAAAAGACGGTCAAGTCGTATCCGATGAATGGAGCAGCGAGCTCGAATGAAAAAGAATCCCAATAATATACCGTTGCCGTCGTTGCGAACCTACCGCGTACTGCTCGCGCTGCTGCTGGCCGCCGTCGGCAGCGGCGTGCAGGCTCAGGACGCGAACTCGTTGCGGGCGCGCCATGCCGCTCTGAAGGATCGTCTCGCCAACAACCAGTTTCAGCGTCCGCTCTTTCTCGAATCGGCGCAGAGTGCGAGCGACCTTAGAGGAGACGTTTTTGCGGTCGTTGAACATCCGTTCTCCACCGTGAAAAAGGCACTGCAGTCGGTCGACCACTGGTGTGACATCCTGATCCTCCATCTGAACATCAAACGCTGCAGGGCGATCCGCAGTCCGGGCACGAGCAGGCTGTCGCTGGCCCTCGGGAAGAAATATGACCAACCCCCGGAGGACGCCTTCAAGCTCGAGTTCGCGTATCGTGTTGCCGTCGCCGCGGCGGACTATCTGCAAGTGCGGATCAGTGCCGACGAAGGCCCGCTTGGGACGAGAAACTACCGGCTGCAGTTGCAGGCGGTTCCAGTCGACGCGCGGCATAGCTTCATTCACATGTCGTACTCTTATGGATACGGCCTCGCGGCCCGCGTCGCAATGAAGGCGTATTTGGGGACGATCGGGCGCGAGAAAGTGGGGTTCAGCATCGTCAATCGCCTGCCGGACGGTCGGCCGGTGTATATCCGCAACGTGCTCGGCCTGGTGGAACGCAACGCGATGCGCTACTACCTCGCGATCGATGCCTATCTCGGCGCCTATGCGCTGCCGGCTTCCGAGCAAGTGGAGCGGCGCCTGCAGACCTGGTACGCGAGCACCGAACGCTACGCGACTCAGTTGCATGAAATGCAGCGGAGCGAGTACGTGGAGATGAAGCGAAAAGAAATCCGCCGCCAGCGGGCCGAATAGAAAAGTGTCGATCGAATTGCAAGCCGCAAAGTAGTTGGACCGCGCGCGTCGACGCTCTGCCATGCGCTGCCTCCTAATCCTCGCCCATCCTCGCCGCGATAGCCTGTGCGGCGCGCTTTTCGACGCCTACGCCGACGGAGCGCGTCACGCAGGCGTGGTGTGCCGTGAATTGATCCTGAGCGAGATGAGATTCAATCCCGATGTACACACGGCCTCGCCCGAACAGCAAGCGTTGGAACCGGACCTCGTTCGCGCCCAGCACGACATCGACTGGGCCGAGCACCTGGTTTTCATCTATCCGACGTGGTGGGGCGCCTTCCCGGCCCTGCTAAAGGGTTTCCTCGACCGTGTGATGACGCCGGGATTTGCCTTCCGTCATGTCACACACGACAAATGGGACAAGCTGCTGGCCGGCCGCACGGCCGACCTGATCACGACGATGGATACGCCGCCGCTGATCTACCGGTTCGTCTATCGGGCGCCGGGACGCCAGGCGCTGGCGCGCGCCACGCTCGGCTATTGCGGCGTGCGCGTCGCGCGCAGCGAGGCCTTTGGGCCTGTCGTGGCCTCCAGTGCCGCGCAACGAAGCCTCTGGTTGGGCCGTGCGCGGGCCAGCGGTTCGCGCCTGGTTCACGGCGCCCTCTCTCCCGCGCAGCGCCGTTCGCAACGTCTCTTTGCGTGGCTCGCCGCGCTGCGCTTGCAGTTCTACCCGATGACGTGGATCGCCTATACCGTCGGCGCACTCGCCGCCAGCGCGGGAAGACCGATGTCCATGACACCGTATATGCTCGGCTACCTGACTCTGTTTCTTGTCGAAGCGGCCACCGTCTTCCTCAACGACTGGTTCGATTTCGACAGTGACCGACGCAACCGCAACGCCGGCCTGTTCACCGGCGGCTCGCGCGTGCTGGTGGACAATCGACTCGACCGCATCGCGATGCGCAAGGGAATCGGCCTGTCGATCCTGGCCGCAGCGGCGGCACTAGCGGCCCTGCTCGCTGCCGCGCCGGCCGCCTCAGCCGGTGGGATCGCCGTCCTGTACGCTGTGTTTGCCGCGTTAGCATTGGCCTACACCGCTCCGCCGCTGCAGCTCTCTCACCGTGGATTTGGCGAACTCGATGTGGCGCTCACACACAGCGCCGGCGCCATCATGGCCGGCTACGTGGCGCAGGGCGGCGGCTTTACCGACAGCGTGCCGTGGCTACTGGCGCTGCCGCTGGGCGTATCGGTGTTGCCTTCGATACTGCTTGCCGGCTGCCCCGACCACGAGGCCGACCAAGCCGCCGGCAAGCGCACCGTCGTTGTCATCTTTGGCAAACGCGGCGCCGTGCGCCTGGCGATGGCGGCGAGCGTGGCCGCGCCGACCCTCGCGATTCTGCTGTCACTGGCGCGAACGGATATGGCGGCGCTGCTCGGCTGGAGCGCTGCCGGCGGCGCCCTCCACGCCGTGTGGCTTTTGCGGCGCCTGCAACGATTGACAGCCGGTCAGATGCCCGAGCGCATCGACGGCGCGATTGCGCTTGCACT
>JALYOK010000113.1 GCA_030856925.1 Pseudomonadota bacterium | reverse complement strand
CCCCGGTATTTCCTTGTCGTGTATCAACAAGGAACATGTGTGAATCTCAACTTACTATTTGGAAATATCGCTGTTTGCCTGACCCATGCGGCGTTCGCCGTAGAGCCCATCGTGCTGCTGGAAAGCGAACCCGTTGTTATCACTGGAACACGGCTCGCCACGCCGATCAAGACAACTCTGCCGCATACGACCTTGATCGATCAGGAGGACATTCGCAAATCTGGCGCCAGGGACCTATCCACACTGTTGCGCCAAGAAGCCGGGCTTGAAATCACCCAAAGCGGCGGAATTGGTCAGCCGTCCAGCCTGTTCACTCGCGGCGCTAATTCCAGCCACACGCTGGTTTTGATCGACGGCATACCCATCAACTCCGCCACCGCAGGCGGGGCGGCGATCGATCAGATCATGCTGGATCAGGTGGAGCGAGTGGAGATCGCGCGCGGCAATTTGTCGAGCCTGTATGGTTCCCAAGCGATCGGCGGCATGATCCAGATCTTTACCCACGCACGTAAAACCGAACCCGGCGGCTCAATCAGCGCGGGTTTCGGTAGCTACCGCACCGCGCGCGGCGCCCTGGGTTATCACTACGCGACCGAGACAACACAACTAGGCGTCTTAGTCTCGGCGCTCAATACCAATGGCTACAGCGCCATCAACGCCGACGACGTGCGGGCCTTACCTTTTCCGTCCCGGGACAATGATCGCGACGGCTACCGCAACCGCAGCGTATCGGCTCATGGCAAATTTCGCTACGCGCCGGATCAATCTCTCGGCATCAGTGCATTTCATTCCGATGGAAAAACCGAGTTCGATGACTTGTTTGAATCCAATAATTCCTCCAAGCCAAAGCTCACGGTCGGTTCGCTAACGTTCGAAAATCGCATCGCAGCGGCGTGGCAATCCCGCGTGCAACTTGGCGCAAGCATCGACGATGCCAAATTTTTCAACGCCGATGCCTTCACGAGCCGATTCAAGACAACCAATAACAAATTGGAATGGCAAAACGACGTGCAAGTCATTGACGGCCACAAAATTATTCTTGGTGTGGACTACCTTCAGCAACGGGTCGCGTACAACGATGGATTCGGAGCAATCGACAAGAGCCGGCGCAATGCCGCCGGCTTTCTCGGCTATGTCGCGACATTTGCCGGTGGCCACAGCTTGCAGGGTAACTTGCGTCACGATCGTTATTCCGATGTTGGCGGACGAACCACCGGGCTGCTCGGCGGCGGATATGCCCTCACGGATCGGTTCACACTCACGGCTATAGTCAGCACCGCCTTTCGTGCGCCGACCTTTGTCGATCTGTACTATCCGTCGCCGTTCGGTAATCCCGATCTGAAGCCGGAGCGCGCCCAAAGTGCGGAAATAGGCATCCAATATGCGGGCGCCAATGGCTTGGGCAAGGCTGTGTATTTTCGTAACCGCCTGAAAGATCTGATTGGACCTGCGAGTGGGGTATTGTTCCCGGTGAACATCGATCGCGCCAAAAGCGATGGTCTGGAACTGAGCTATGACGCCTTGTTCGGCGACACGACTCTGCGCGCTAGCGCGACCGCACAAAATCCCGTCGATGAAAATTCCGGTGAACGATTGTTGCGTCGAGCCAAACGGTTCGCCTCGATTAATGTGGCGCACCAGTTGGATAAATGGAACATCGGCGGCGAGATTGTCGCCAGCGGATCTAAGCAGGATATTCGCGTCGATGACTTCTCTACTAAAGTCCGGGTGCCCGGATACGCGGTCGTCAATTTAAAATCCACTTACAATCTCGGAAGACAAACGCGCGTGGTCGGCCGGCTCGATAACCTGTTAAACAAGAAATACCAACTGGTACATGGCTATAATCGCGAGCAGCGTAGCGCTTATTTGGACTTGATCCACGAATTTTAGGAAGCCGTCATTGGCAAAAGCCGATAGCATCGAAGTGAGCGAACAGGCGGGGGTCCGCTATCTGCACTTCGGTTCCGAGTGGATACAAGGCGCCATGCGGCTTTCAAGGCCAAATGCCTTGGAACTCGCCTATACGCGGGACTTCATGTCCGCGCTGCTGCTGCGGCCCGATGCGAAACGGTTTTTGCTGATCGGATTGGGCGCCGGTTCGATTGCCAAATTCATCTACTATCACGTTCCAGAATCGCTTATGACCGTTGTCGAGATCAATCCCCGCGTGCCGCAGATCGCGCGTGAATTTTTCTCGCTGCCCGAGAACGGCGATCGGCTCGATCTTGTGGTCAACGACGGTGCATGCTACGTGCAGGAGACGACAGCGCAATTCGATATCATTTTCGTAGACGGTTTCGATCGCCACGCCAGAGTCGGCGCGCTGGACACCTTGGGTTTCTACCAAGCATGCCGAGGGCGGCTTTCTAATGACGGACTGATCGCGGTCAATCTATTCGGCCGAACGCGCCGGTTCGATGCGAGTATCAATCGGATCGCCCAAGTTTTCGACCATCGCATCGTCGTATTACCGCCGTCGGACGGGGGCAACGTGATCGCATTCGGCTTTTCCGGCGGCAGGGTCGAGTTGAGCGAGCGCGAACTCAAAGCGGAAGTTCGGGCGTTGCGCGAAGATACCGGGCTTAATTTGAGCGGCATAATCAAAGATTTGATCGGCGTCGATTCGATATAGCGGCGTAAAAAGACTGGCGCCGATAAAGTCTATTCGCTACGCCCAAAGTTTGTTATTTTGAACGCCATAGTGCAACATCGAGTAGTCACCACCGCGTATTCGTGCAGGCCGTGTGGGCAAGCCGGATGCGGCGGCGGGAAGGTACGCGAATGTCTGGCGACGTTGCCCGCGGAGCGTGTATTGGCGGCAGTCCGAGAGATTAGCCAGCGCACGTGACAGGGCCGCGCATCGCTCTCGTCCGCGCCCGTTACACGCCGTTCGGTGGCGCCGAACGCTTCGTAGATCAGGCGCTCAGCGCACTACAGCAAAACGGAGTGGCGGTTACTCTCGTCACGCGGCAGTGGAA
>JALYOK010000028.1 GCA_030856925.1 Pseudomonadota bacterium | reverse complement strand
TGCGATGCGATCGATCGGCGTGCCGTCGCGGCGCCACCGCGCCACCAGGTCGTCGATGCATGGCGCGGTAGCCGCCAGCTCCGCCACCGATGCGGCTCGCTTGATTCGCGCGACGAGGTCGCGCGTGGGATCGTCCGTGGTATTCATCAGAGCGAAAGATGCGCCACCCGCCGGAGCACACAGGCCGCGGACATGATGCGTGCGGCTCTGCTCATGAATGGCGCCAGACCCGACTAGGTCAGTGCCCGCTGGCCCCCTCGGCGCCGATGCCCGTCTCGGATCGCACCTGCTGCGCCAGGAAACCCCCACGATCTGTCTGCGCCCGCTCACTGCGATCGAGGATCGAGAACAGCCAGATGCCGACGAAGCCGATCGTCATCGAGAACAATGCCGGCGATGCATATGGGAACAGCGCCGAGCCCTTCGGGTTGCCGAGCGTGGCTTCCCACACCGACGGCGACACGATCGTCAGCAGCACCGACGAGATCAACCCCAGGAAGCCGCCGATCACCGCGCCCCTGGTCGTGCAGTCCTTCCACAGCACCGACATCAGCAGCACCGGGAAGTTGGCCGACGCTGCGATCGCGAACGCCAGCGACACCATGAACGCAATGTTCTGCTTCTCGAAGGCAATGCCGAGCACCACCGCGACGATGCCCAGCGCGACCGTGGTCATGCGCGACACCTTCAGCTCCGACGCGCTGTCGGCGTTGCCACCCTTGATCACCGTGGCGTACAGGTCGTGCGACACCGCCGAGGCGCCCGACAACGTGAGCCCTGCCACCACTGCGAGAATGGTCGCGAATGCCACCGCCGAGATGAATCCGAGGAACACGTTGCCGCCCACCGCGTTGGCGAGGTGAATTGCCGCCATGTTGCCGCCGCCCAGCAGCCCGCCGCTGGTGTCGAGGAACTGCGGGTTGGTCAGTACGAAGCTGATCGCGCCGAAGCCGATGATGAAGGTCAGCAGGTAGAAGTAGCCGATCCAGCCGGTCGCCCACATCACCGAGGTGCGCGCCGCCTTGGCGCTCGGCACGGTGAAGAAGCGCATCAGGATGTGCGGCAGCCCGGCGGTGCCGAACATCAGCGCCATGCCGAAGCTGATGGCCGAGATCGGATCTTTGATGAAGCCGCCCGGACCCATGATCGAGTTGCCCGCCGCGGCTGCGTCGGCCGGCGCCTTGCCGGCGCTGGCCGCGAGAGCCGTCTTGACCTCGACTGCCTTGGCGAACATCGCCTCCGGGCTGAAGCCGAAGGAGTAGAGCACCATGAAGGCCATGAACGACGCGCCGGCGAGCAGCAGGCAGGCCTTGATGATCTGCACCCAGGTGGTCGCCGTCATGCCGCCGAACAGCACGTAGACCATCATCAGCGCGCCGACAATGACGACGGCGATCCAGTATTCAAGGCCGAACAGCAGCTTGATCAACTGCCCGGCGCCGACCATCTGCGCGATCAGGTAGAAGGCCACCACCACCAGCGTGCCGGAGGCCGCGAAGATGCGAACCGGCGTCTGCGCGAAGCGGAACGCGGCGACGTCGGCGAAGGTGAACTTGCCGAGGTTGCGCAGCCGTTCGGCGAGCAGGAAGGTCACCACCGGCCAGCCGACCAGGAAGCCGATCGAATAGATGAGGCCGTCAAAGCCGCCGGTCATCACCGCGGCCGAGATACCGAGGAACGACGCCGCCGACATGTAGTCGCCGGCGATCGCCAGCCCGTTCTGGAAGCCGGTGATGCCGCCGCCGGCGGTATAAAAATCGGACACGGACTTGGTTTTCGCGGCGGCCCATTTGGTGACGAACAAGGTGAAAAGCACAAACACGCCGAACATGCCGATCGCGGTCCAGTTGGTCGCCTGCTTTTGCGCCTGACCGAGGTCGGCGCCCGCCGCCCAAGCGCCGGCGGCAACAACACCGCAGGCTAGCACGGCCAGAGCCAGCTTATTGATGATCGAAAGGCCGCTCATTTCAACGCCTCCTTGATGACTTGGTCGGCAAGCGCATCGAACTCACTATTCGCGCGGCGCACGTAGATCGCAGTGATGACGACCGTGAAGACGATCACGCCAAAGCCAATCGGCATTCCCAGGGTCATGACGCCGGACCCCAGCTTCTGCGCCAGGAACGGCTTGTTGAAAGCCACCAGCAGGATGAAGCCGTAATAGACGATCATCATCGCCAGCGTGAGCCACCAACCGAAGCTCGAACGCTTGGCTTTGAGCTCCTGGTACTTCGGATTGCGGGCAATCCGACTTGCCATGTCCGCTTCCATGTTTCCTCCAATTGAATTTGTGGCGCATTGCGCGCCGGCTCGGGAAGTTTTTAACGGCGGACTGAGCCCGCTCTTACATCAATCCAGCAAGGCGCTAAACAGGAATGCAGTACGTTTCGGCCCGAAACGGCGGGCGCACGACTATTTAGCATAAGGCAACGGCGACAGGCACAATACGTGACCACCTTGATGTGCGCTGATCGGCGTGCCGTAGACCCAAGGAACCTCTGATTAAGTCCAGCGCGACTGCGAGGGACTTAATAAAAGGGTTCCCTAATATCCCCGCCCACATCTTGCACGGAAGTCTTTTCTGAATCAAGGCAAACGCGTAAGGCGCTCTCTATGCCGGGTAGAAGAATCCTATCCCCGCAGCACTACCGCCACCATCCGCACCCCGCTTGCCGCTAGGCAAGGCATAGCCTAACAAGTAGTATCCATGCGGATCTCAGGCCGATGCCGTTTATAATGTAACCCGGATGAAATGTAATGAAATTCGGGGAGCTTCCTGGATCGTATACCGAAGACGTCGTAGTCAAACGATGTAGTCGTTATTTCAAGCCCCGCCGAGCGTAGTATCGATCCATTAGCGGCGTGGCCGATATGCCGTGCACCACGATAGACATTGCAATGACGCCGAAAACCACATTGACGAACCCCTCTGCAACGTCATCCGACAAGCCGTGATTGATTGAGTACATCAAGTAATACAGCGATCCCAGTCCACGAATACCGAACCACGCGAGCAGCCGGGCCTGCCCGTTGGGCGTGCGTGACCCGATCAGACCAATCGTGACTGCGACGGGTCGGATGAACAGGAACAGCAACAGACAGAACCACAATACTTGGGGCGTGAAACTTTGCATTGAAATCATGCTGCCCAGCAGCACCACTACCGCAACTTCGACGATACGTTCCAACTGTTGGTTGAAATCGATTAATGCGTTCGCCATTTGGGCGGGCGTTTCCGGCGCACCCTGGTCGCGGATATTAGCGACGACCGGCTTGGACACTTTTGCCGTTGCTGCGGTCAAGCGGGAACTCCCGATTCGGCGCAGGCCAAGGCCGGCAGCGAATACGGCGAGAAAACCGTAGCTATCAATAAGTAGCGCTAAGCCATAAGAAAAAGCAATCAGCCCTAGCGCCAAAAACTCTTCCGAGCCCAACGCCTCCCGATGCACTCGGCGCAGATATAACACCCAATAGCCGACTAAAATTCCGCACAGCCAGCCGCTGGCAATTCCCGCGGCAATCGGCCATGCCACATCGCGCCATAGCCAAAGTGAACCGTTGTCCCCGATTTCATGCAAGCCCATGAGCCCAAGTCCCAACATTACGAATGGGAAGGCGATGCCATCGTTCAGTCCGCCCTCGCCGGTCAGGCCGAAGCGCACCCGGTCTTTGTCGCCGACATTGCGCACTTGTACGTCGGACGCCAATACCGGATCGGTAGGCGCCAAAATAGCACCCAGCAACAGCGCTGTCCCCAAGGTCAGATCGAGCGTCAGCATAGCAACGGCGGCGATCAGGGCAATAGTGACGATCATCGTCCACCCGGCCAGCCGCAACGGTAAGCGCCATGCGCGGTCGAACACGCTGACCTTTAGTTTCAATCCAACCGTGAAAAGTGAAATTAGAACGGCGACTTCCGCAACCAATTCCAACGTCTTCGAGCTTGCCATCGGATCAAGCCTCAATAGGCCTGCGCCGTAGGGTCCAAGCGAAACCCCGATCAGTAAATAAATGATCGCGGCGCTGATCGGCAATCGCTCCAATAGCGTACCGCTGAGCATCATTAACAGCAGCAAGGCGCCGCTTAGTAGGAACCAGGTGGTTAGCATAACAAACCGGGGCAGTGGTGTTTACCGCCCAAAGTGATCAGGTTGCCTGACTAGGAGCCGTGGGCGAATTAGCGGGAGCGGAATGTAACCGAGTAAATTCCGCGCCGAACAGCAATATTTGCGCCGAGTAATAAATCCAAACGAGGATAACAACCAGCGACCCGGCGGCGCCGTAGGAAGACCCAATCGCGCTGTTGCCTAAATACAGCCCGATAGCGAATTTGCCGACGCTGAATAATATCGCCGTGATGACACTGCCAAGCCAAACATCGCGCCATTTAACCGGGGCGCTGGGCAGCACTCTGAACAGTAAAGCGAAAAGAACGGTAAGGATCGCGAACGAGGTGGCAAAATTTACGAAGGCCAGTATCTGACCGCTGGCGCCGGCCAATACCTCAAGATATCCGGTAAATGCGGTTATACCCGCACTGACAATGAGGGAAGCAAGCATTAGAAAGCCGAGCGCGATCACCAACGAAAAGGATAACAGCCTACTTATCAGCATCGAGAGCCAAAAACTTCGCGGCTGGGGCTTGCTTCGCCAAATAAGGTTGAAGGCGTCTTGTAGCTCGCCGAACACTGCCGTGGCGCCGATCAACAAGGTTGCAATGCCAATTAGAGTGGCCTTTAATCCTGATGGCGATCGGTGAGCGTTCTCAATCATCGCCTGGATTGTGAAGGCAGCTTCGCGACCGACCAGGTGCTGTATTTGATCAACAACATGACCTTGCACTGCGTCGCGGCCGAAGGCGAAACTTGCAACGGAGATGCTAATAATCAAGACTGGCGCCAGCGAAAATATGGTGTAAAAAGCTAGCGCAGCGCCGAGGCGCGGACAGCCATCGTCTGACCAGGCGACGGCGCTCTCTTTGATCAATCGCACACTATCTAAGACTGATCGCGGCACCGGGGCCTTATAAAGAAACTGAAATGAAGTTCTGTGCCCTAATACAGATTATGTCCCGCCCTTGAAAAATACCGGTTAGTCAGTTCGCGCGTGCGGCTGCCAACTCACTGTTACCCGAACGAACGGCGGGTACGGCGGTAACCGATTGTTTCGCTTCTATTAAAGCGACTCGCGGAGAAATTTTACCGGCATCGACGGCGAAAGCTGCGAAAAAGAACATGACCGCAAGAGGCACACCGAATAACCATGTGACTAGCATTTTCATACTAACTCCTAGTTTTAACGGATAATCGTTGACGAGTATTTGACTCGCACAAACTGTGCCAGGAAGAATTTGAGGTAAAGAGTCGAAAAATCAAGCCGATAAGAAAATCTCCTAACAATGGATGCGGGAGATAGTGTAACTCTTACAGAAGACCTTGTGTTATTTACCGCGTACGACGTTCTCCATCATCAATTTCCGCGACGCAATTCGATCGGCTTGATGGCTTTTCGTCGACGCGCAAATTGATTCAAAGATTCCACCAGAACTGAAAACCCCATAGCAACGTAGAGGTACCCTTTGGGGATATGAAATCCCATCCCATCAGCGATGAGCGCAGTGCCTATAAGCAGCAAAAAGCTCAAAGCCAACATCTTTACTGTGGGATGGCGCGCGATGAAATTCGATAACGGCGTGGACGCGATTAACATGACAAGCATGGCGAGAACGACGGCAATGACCATGATAGATAGCTGTTGAGCCATGCCTACCGCGGTTATCACTGAATCCAGCGAAAACACAATATCGATCACGGCAATTTGCGCCACAACAAAAACGAAACTGACAGGGGCGGCATTCTCTTCTGTTGTAGTCTCTTGACCCTCGAGACTATTGTGAATTTCGTGAGTGGCCTTGCCTAAAAGGAACAATCCCCCGAGCGTAAGAATAATGTCACGCCAAGACAAAGTACTTCCGAACATCGTCAGCACCGGCGTAGTAAGGCCAATTATCCATGACAAGGTGGCGAGCAACAGCAGCCGGGTAATCAACGCGAAAGCGAGGCCAGTTTTGCGTGCAGCGTCGCGCTGCGCAGCCGGCAGTCGAGCCGCAAGGATCGCGATGAATACCAAATTGTCTATCCCCAAAACAATTTCAAGGAGAGTCAGCGTAACTAAACTAACCCAGGCGTTTGGGTCGGCAAACCATTCCATTTGGAGATCCATTCCTGATTTTGTAGAACTTAAGGAACCTCTGATTAAATCCAGCGCGACCGGAATCGACTCGATCAGAGGTTCCCTTACCTACCTGATGCTCAGCGCGGCGTGGAGTCGATCCCCCCACTTAAGGTCTCACGCCTTCACCGAGGATTCGTATTGCCAGTGTGCAATGCGAATATCTTGCTCACCCAGCAATACCCGAACTAGATGGGTACGACCATCGTCGCATAACGCTATGGCGTGGTCCGGTTGCGGCATGCCATCAAGCTCGACGCTTGCCACTGTGCAGCTTACCGAATGCGGATTCTCGACGGTAATTGCATAGATCGAAGTCTTATATCTAAAGGTAATTTCGTAACTGCGCCACGCACTCGGAATACACGGACAGAAAATTAGCCTGCCGGCGCGAAGGCGCAGGCCCAAAACGCTTTCAATGCCCGCTTGATAAAGCCAACCGGCGGCGCCGGTGTACCAGGTCCAACCGCCGCGTCTGGTATGCGGCGATTCCGCATAGACATCGGCGGCGACCACGTAGGGCTCGACTTTATAGGCGAACGCGCCGGCCCGGGTGGCGCTGCGGTTGATGGGATTTAGCATGTTGAACAGTTCACCGACTTTGTCGCCTTCACCCAGGATGCTGTTGGCTATCAGAGTCCAAACCGCTGCGTGGGTATACTGACCCCCATTCTCTCGCACCCCGGGTAGATAGCCTTTGATATAGCCGGGATCGAGGGGCGTTTTTTCAAACGGCGGTGTAAACAACAAAACTAAATCGTCGCCGGTTCTGACTAAATATTCATCGACTGCGGCCATCGCCTGCCGCGCCCTGGCCGGGTCTGCTGCGCCCGAAATAACCGACCAGCTTTGCGCCAAAGAATCGATGCGACATTCGGTGTTGCTGGAAGATCCTAGCGGAGTGCCATCATCGAAATAGGCGCGGCGGTACCAACTGCCGTCCCACCCCGCCGTTTCGGCTGCACTCTTGAGTGCGGCGGCGTGGTTTCTCCAGCGCGTGCTAGTTTCGCTTGCGCCGCGTGAGTCGGCTATGTTGGCGAACGCCACTAACGTGGTATGTAAAAACCATGCTAACCAAACACTCTCGCCTTGGCCTTTGTGGCCGACCCGGTTCATGCCGTCGTTCCAATCACCGCCTCCCATTAACGGCAGA
>JALYOK010000014.1 GCA_030856925.1 Pseudomonadota bacterium | reverse complement strand
CTCTAGCAAACTCTCGGACCGCTTTATACACCGAGCAGTGGTGGCGTCGAATACCTAGTCTCCAACCATTGATTAAGAAGGTCTCCCGTGGGCATGGCATGGCCGTTGTTCAATGCTCGTGCCCATGATGGGAATCTGGATAATGTGGGTGGGAATGCTTTAGCGAATCGTGACCATGCCGATGAGCATGATGGGTGTTGCGTGGCATAGTGCCGTCATGTTGGTGCTGGTGATGTTCGTCATGGACATGGCCATGCGCGTGTTCCAATGCTGTATGAGTATGCTCGTGCTCGTGAGTCTCGGTTAGGTGGAGCCACACTCCGGCACCCATCAACAGACCGGCAAGCGCCAGCGTTGCCGTCACCGCCTCATCGAGTAGCACAAAAGAGATCAAGGCCCCGGCGAACGGAGCGATCGAGAAGTAAGCGCCGGTGCGAGCAGCGCCCAGATGGCGAAGGGCAACGACGAACAGCACAAGGCTCGCCCCGAAACTAAAAAACCCAACTACGCAAGCAGCGACCACAAGTTGAGGTGATGGGAGCGTCGCTTCGAGCGTCCAAGCGATCGTAACGTTCGCGGCGCCAGCCACAAGCCCCTTTGTCATCGCGGTGAAAGTAGCGTCAGCCAGCGCTATTTTCCGCGTCAGGTTGTTATCAATGGCCCACGAAAAACATGCCCCCACCACCGCGAGTGCGGGCAACGCAGAGCCAAAGGTGATGTCTTCAGGCCACGAAAGAATGAGCGCCCCGATCACGATCAGCGCCATGCCTAGTGCGATGCGCCGGTCGAAATTTTCGTGGAACACGAACCAAGCCAGCAACGCAGTGAACACGCCCTCAGCGTTTAACAGCAGCGACACCGCCGAGGCGGGCATGCGAGACAGTCCCACCATTAGAAGCACCGGGCCGATCACGCCACCCGTAGCAACCGCGATGGCCAGCCACTTAACTTCTCCACGTGCCAGACCGACCGGTTCGGTACGCCGAAACTGCCGCGCCAAAGCAAGTCCAAAGCCCGAACCCAAGTAAAGCAGCCCAGCCAATAGCCATGGGCTCATTGATCCGAGCAAGATTTTGGCAGCCGGCGCGCCGGCGCCGAAAAGTAAGGCCGCCCCCAATGCGGCCATCACACCCGGATTACGCCAACCCTTCATGTATATCGTTTGCCGATCGTTCACGACACTCTAACTCTCAAAACGGCCTCCTATCGCTTCAGTTGAGCGATTCGCGTTCTACCGGAAGTCCGCGCAGCCGCCACTCCGGCAAACCATCTTGAAGCCGCCGTGCTTTGCGCCCTTTCTTGCGCAGTAATGCCACCGCTTCAAACGCCATCAAGCAGTAGGGACCACGGCAATACGCAATGATCTCGTGATTAGCGGGCAATTCATGAAGGCGTTTGTTGATTTCCGGCAGCGGAATGTTGATGGCGCCTGGCACATGCCCGGCAGCGTATTCTTGCGATGGTCGCACATCCAGCACCGTAACTAATCCCTTGCGGGCACGCAGCAGCACCTCCTCAGCCGGCACGGACTCAAGGGAATCCTTGTCGGTTAGGAAAGTTTTTATCAATCGCTCCACCTCGGCAGAATAGGTTTCGGCCACGGCGCCAAGTGCATACAGGAGGCGGACTACGTCGTCGCCCGCGAGGCGGTAATGGACGAACTGGCTTTCCTTGCGCGCGGCGACTAAGCCCACTTGGCGTAACTGTTGCAAGTGGCGCGACGTGTTAGCCACACTGAGCCCAGTCAACTGCGCGAGCGCGTCTACACTGCGCTCGCTCTGGGCAAGCAATTCCAAAAGCTCCAGACGAGGACCGCTGCTCAGCGCTTGGCCGACACGAGCGAATTGTTCGAACAATAGCGATTTAGGTGTTTGTCTTGACATGATCGTAGCGAAGATTATACTGTCCACTATTCAAGTAATCAATTGAATACGGTGTAAGCAAACCTCTCAAAATTAAATTAGCGATGATGCTAACCGATTTCGCGCTCACCCATGAACCGATCATACGCGTAGCCGCGTTTCTCGTGGTGTTCGCCGCAATGGCCGTGTGGGAGGTTCTGGCGCCACGCCGCATGCGAACGGCGCCCAAGGCGAGGCGCTGGGCAAACAACCTTGCGTTGCTACTCATTAACTCGGTCCTCGTGCGCATACTGTTTCCAGCGGCAGCGGTGGGCTTCGCCGCCTTTGCCGAAGTCCATCACATGGGGTTGCTGCGAATTTGGCAGATCCCCGAGGCTATGACCATTGTCGCTTCCGTGGTGCTGTTGGATCTCGCTATCTATTTGCAACACTTGATCTTCCATGCGGTGCCGCTGTTGTGGCGGCTGCACCGAGTGCACCACGCCGACCTCGACTTCGACGTGACCACTGGTACGCGTTTTCATCCAATCGAAATTTTAATGTCGATGGGGATCAAATTCTTGGTCATAGTCACGCTTGGTCCACCGGTATTAGCCGTCCTGATCTTCGAAACTTTGCTAAATGTTACGGCGATGTTCAACCATTCGAACATCGGTATGCCGGAATGGATGGATCGCATTCTGCGCGCCTTGGTGGTGACCCCCGATATGCATCGCGTGCACCATTCCGTCGACGGCACCGAGACCAATTCGAATTTCGGATTTTGCTTCTCGCTGTGGGATCGGCTGCTCGGCACGTATACGCAGGCGCCCGCGCTCGGGCATCTGGCGATGACGATCGGTGTGCTGGAGCTTCGCGAGTTAAAGGTAGTCGTAGATCTCAAGGGACTGCTTGCAATCCCGTTTAATTCGACAGCGAGTCCGGGTTCGGTGGGAATTCGATCGAAAGACCTCGTTTAACCCGGTACCTACGAATCGATACTGAGTGCTTCTACTCCGGTATTCCCCTCAAAAAGATTCATTAATGTTTAACGGCGACTTTGCCAACCATACGGTGCCGAGCACCATCTTGTGTTTCAGTTGCCCGGTATTCTTTACAAGCTGAGACCGGCCTCTTCGACCAGACGATGGTTGCCGACCAAAAGTGGCTTGCCGTCTATCATGCCTAGTGATCGCCCGCATGCATTATCTTATTTTTACCGGCCACGTTCATCGCGTCGTAATACTGCACCGCACCCTGATACTCAGTCGCGGGCATGCTGGGAAGCAGCTTCAGGAAAGCGACGAGCGCCCATAATTCTTCTCCGCTATGAGTAGGTTCCCAAGCGGGCATACCGCTCATCTTGATCCCGCGTTTAATGATCACGTAGAGTTCGGCCGACGTCCAGCCCTTAGCCGCTTCCGCCAGATTGGGAGCCTCCGGGTTGAGGCCCTTGCTTATCTCAGATGCTGCTGAGCCCGGCGCTCCATGGCAGGTGACGCACATCGCGTGAAAGTTTTTAAAGCCTGTGTGCACTTTTTCCGGATCGTCAAGTTCCGGCACCTTGACGTCACGAGCCTGCCGCTTCACTGACTGCTCCATCACCGTTCTCAGTAGCCGGTGAGTGACGTTGAAGTGTGGGGTC
>JALYOK010000008.1 GCA_030856925.1 Pseudomonadota bacterium | reverse complement strand
GTCTAGCAGTCTCACGTTTCGCACTGGCCCGGCACCAAAAACTAATATCAGCGCTGGCCACATGCATGCGGATTTGTTGAGCTTGTATCTAAGGGTTGAGGATGAGTTGGTGCTCGTGGATGCCGGTACTTACACTTATCGCAATACGGTCGAGAGGGTCAAGCAAACCAACGTTAACTGGCGCCATTATTTTGCCGGCCCTTCCGCCCACAATGGACCCGCCTTAGAGAATGTGGATCCCCACAGTATCTTAAGCAGTGACTTCAGGCCTTTAGACCAAACTGCCCGGGTCAAGATTAATCGGAGTCTCGATCGAAGCGCCGCTTGCTGGGTGGAAGCCTGCATAGAAACCTCGAATGCCTTCAATGGCATTACCCGCGGGGTAATCTTTATTCCGGGTCAATATTTTGTCGTCTATGACTTCTTAGCTGGTTCCGGCTCCCAGATCGATGTTACGTATGGATTCCAATTAAGCGCCGAATCGGACGTATCCACTTACTGTGGATCAGTATTTGGGAATACTAACGGTCAGCCTTGGGAGATAAATGCCGGGCCCGGACTCAGCCTAGCGACACTGCTCGAGGGTAGTATCGACCCATTGGGTGGCTGGGTCTCAACGACTTACGGCGACCTGGTTTCGGCGCCTCAGGCGCGATTCCGGAATGACCGCTCTAGACTCAAAACGGCGTTCGTTATACGCGCTGGCAAGCAGATTCATCCCGGCGAGATTTTACTGATAAACGCCAATGATTCGAGGAATGGTAGCTTTGCGTTACAGATTAGCATGGAAAGGACAACTGACTATTTGATCATTCAGCCTTCGGGGAAGGCTGATCCTAAGGATTGCTGGGGAATTGACTTCGACGGTGACTTACTGTGGGTTAGGACCCATGATTCTCGTGCTCAAACCTTGCGCTGGCTGGACGGTCGATCGGCAAGGTGTCAGGATATAGGATTACGAGTTGAGAGTAGACTCTCCATCTCCAGCCTCGAGCTGGCGGCGCCTCCATCATCCGCCCCATCGCCCAGCAATTTAAGCCACTGCGAACTAGGATAAATTCTTGCGTGTTTCACGATCTAAACCAATATAAAGTTACTATGAACCACCTAACCTGTTGTTTAGCAGCCCAAAGTGCCGTGCAACCCTACAACAGTCCTCTGCGAAGGGCATTGTGACGGTTGTCAGGCCCAATATCCTAATCGCGACGGCATTTAGGGTCATCATTGCGCTAGATGGGACTATTCCTTCAACCCCGTCCCGCGCAAAGAATCGCAGACATGATTGAAGATTCACGCGGCTACAGCGTTGGCACAATACCGTTGGTCGATTCATGGGTCATTTCCAATGACTATTCCTCCTGATGGCGCATGCTCGACTTAGGCCGCGGTTTCAGTAATTTGACAAGGAACTTCGCGCCTCATACCGGCCAGAGCTATGCAATGAATTTGACCTCGAAGCGTCTCACGTTTACTCAGCGACGATTTGAACTTTACAACCACGACAACGATGTGGTTATGCTAGCGGGCGGTGATGGACCGAATTTACCGTTTCCGGATGCGGGCTTCGATTGTGTTGCCTTACCCCGCGTGCTGGAGTGGGTTGCCTTCGGCGGTCGACCCGATCATCATTCTAATTTGATTTACGGTTCGTTGTTGCGCCGATTCGTCGCCAACGTCTATTCCATTGTTTCGTCGAAGCAGCCCCATCGCACTAATATCTACTCGGTCGCCGGCTATCGGCGTTTTTTCAAGGCAGTTGGCTTCGACATCCAACAGTTTTTTAGATTGTTTTCGGGTTACAACCATTTGGCGGAGATCCGCCCTTTTAGGACGCGCAAAGCAATTTGGCAGGTTGATCCAGGTGAAAACCCACGGAGTTTCAAATACGCCTTGAAGAGCAGTAAATTTTCCTTCCGGCTTACGGCGTTATCGCTTCGGATTGCGTCCCACCGTCCGCATCGCGCCCAGGGAAAAGGCGTGCTGTTTGGTAATCTCGATGGGCAAGCGATTGCTGTGAAGATACCTTTTAGCGACAATTCTGCACGGGCAGAGGCAATGCAATCGCCTATTGAAAGGGATTGACGTGCGGGACATAGTCGTTGCGGTTATCGTGTTCGGCTGCCTTCCCTACATTCTGGTCCGGCCGCACATCGGAATCATGATCTGGTCTTGGCTAGGCATCATGAACCCTCACCGGATGACCTGGGGGTTTGCTTACGACTTTCCATTTTCGATGATCGTCGGCGTGAGTACGATAATCTCGTTCGTTTTTTCCAAAGACACTAAGCGCTTTCCGCTTACGCCTGTAACGATAGTGTTGGTTGTGTGGGTCTTATGGATGACCATCACCAATTTCGTGGCATTGAATCCCCTTGAAGCTTGGCCCTACTGGTTGCGGGTGTTCAAAATTCAGGTGATGCTCTTTGTCACTCTGATGGTCATCCGGGACAAAGAGAAGTTGAACATGCTGGTTTGGGTCGTCACTTTGTCCCTCGCATTTTTTGGGATTAAGGGCGGAATCTTTGCTATCGCCACCGGCGGACAATATATGGTGCAGGGCCCCGAGGACAGCTTTATTACAGGTAACACTGAGATTTCTTTGGCGCTGACAATGATATTGCCGTTGATGCGTTATCTTCAACTAAACGCGAACAACAGGTGGATTTGGTGCGGGCTAATCCTGGGTATGTTTTTGACCACTCTTGCCATCATCGCATCGTATTCACGCGGGGCATTTTTAGCGGTAATCGCCATGGGTTTGTTTCTTTGGTTAAAGACCAAAGGTAGTAAGAAGATCTTCCTTGGGGTCGTCATGTCGATTATCGTGGTATCAACGCTCGCTTTCATACCGGATAAATGGTTCGACAAGATGGCGACCATACAGACCTACGATGAGGACGCCTCGGCGCAAGGACGACTCGATTCTTGGCGTTTCGCCATCAATCTTGCAAACGATCGGCCGATACAAGGTGGCGGATTTCAATCGTTCAGTGAGCTCATGTTCCGGAAATACTCTCCGGACCTCAAGCGCGCGCGTGATGCTCACAGTATCTATTTCCAGGTTCTGGCACAACAAGGCTATACGGGCTTGTTTATCTTTTTGTTGCTTGGATTTCTTACGTGGCGAACTGCCACATCGATTTTGAAAAGTTGCCGAAATGACGAACAATTGCGGTGGGCACAGGATCTCGCCGCTATGATACAAGTGAGCCTAGTGGGCTACGCAGTTGGCGGAGCATTTCTTAGCCTCGCCTATTTTGACGTGCCTTACCTGTTGGCCACCTTCGTCGTTCTGCTAAAACTCGTAGTTCAAGAGTCAATCCATGCCGACGCTGTTCCTCGTACACGGGCGACGGTGGCCCGAAGCAAGTTTTTATTCGGGCCCAGAAAAAAGTCTGAGCAGGTAAGATAATACACTTGAGAAGCGCTGTTGCCCCGAGCTTTCCAGGGATGCGTCGCCCGACCCAATCATTATGAACCATCTCGGAACCATTACGACACGTATGGCGTCGAATCGTCTCGTTAGAACCATCGTGTCGTTGACTCTAGGGTTATTCGCCAACGTCTCATCAGCGCAAGTCGAGTCGTTTTCGTCCCTCGCACCGGCAAGGGAACTTGGCTGGTCATAGGCAACGCAATGATCATAGAGAACATTGAGTTCCCGGGCGCAAAAGCCGGCGATCGAAACGGGGCTGGCATTCGGCTGGAAGGCAAGGACCTCACCCTGCGGAACCGCTTCTTCCATCACAACGAGAATGGCATACTTACTGCCGTCAATGAAGAAAGTGATATCTTTATTGAGTACAGCGACTTTGGGTACAACGGCTCGTGCGATGGCAAACTCACAATATTTATGTTGGCAGTGCACGCAATTTAACCGTGAAATTCAGCTATCTTCATAACGCGAGAGTAGGGCACAATCTCAAGAGCCGGGCGCTGACGAATCATGTACTTTAATTTTATCGTTGACGAATCCGATGGCAATGCTAGTTATGAGGTAGATCTGCCAAATGGCGGCCGCGCCTATCTCATTGGGAACGTGGTTCAACAGTCCCCGAGGTCAGAGAGCGACACTATCATCTCCTATGGTGAGGAAGGGCTCAAACTAGGTCCCCATTAGTTTCATTTCGTCAACAACAC
>JALYOK010000125.1 GCA_030856925.1 Pseudomonadota bacterium | reverse complement strand
TGATAAAGCTGATGCCAGTCGGGCGGTAGAAATTTTTGGTAGTGCTGGGCGAGGTAAACGAGGATCGCGCCGGATTCGAATAAGGTGATGGGTTTGCCGTCGGGGCCGTTGGAATCGATCATCGTGGGTATCTTGCTATTCGGATTGATGGCGACGTATTCCGGCGTGAATTGATCGCCTTTGCCGATGTCGATTTTGTGGACGGTGTAGGGTAGGCCGCATTCTTCCAGCATGATGGAGACTTTGCGGCCGTTCGGGGTGGTCCAGGTGTAGAGATCGATCATCGTTTTTGGTTTTTGTTTTGGGTGAGGGGAACGAAAGCGCTTTGCGGATCGAAGTTGGTCAGATTAAGATCCAGCCAATACAGCGCGAGAATTTCAGCGAATACTTCGGCAGGAAAACCCTTGCGGTTGCCGCGTTCATCGACGATCAGTTGATAGCAATAAGGCTCGAACATCGGGGTGCGCCAACGTTTGACGAATTCTTCCGCGATGCGGGGAAAATGCTGCTCGAGTTCGGAGAGTTGAGTGTTGCTAGCCATCGCCGGAGTCATGCGACTCCAAGAGAGTCGATCCGCAGCAATATTACTGGATTACAAAGCTTTAGGGTAGGGATATAAGAAGTTGCAATAGAGTTTAGGTGCGTTTCGAAGCAGTGAACTTCTTCGCTGCCGCGAGTTGTGCGGCCTGGATCAGGGCGGGAACTTCTAACCTTGAATGGGCCGAGGCGACTACGCTTTTCGTATCGAGGGCGGCCAACGCGGCCTGGGCCTCGATAAGATACGCGACGTCCTGCGCGGATTCAGGACCGATAACGTAGCGGCATACGCTCAACAGATCGCGAAAACGCTGCGGACGGCGCAGCCCGTCGGCGCCGATCAAAAGTCCCAGTAACGCTTCCGGCGTCAGAGCGCGAGCTTGCTCTACGGTCCCAATCCAGCGTAAAGCGAGCTTGGCGAGATCGGCACAATCGGTCGGCGCCCGCAATCGCCGCGACACCGCAAGGACGGGCGCAGCGGCGGCATCATTCTGGAGAGCCGCGCTGGGCGCGCGTCTCCGGCCATCGATTGCGGCGACCAGCGTGGCGTAGCGGATGGCGAGGCAGGCACTGTCGCTCGCCGCCGCGTCGAGCTTTTGTAGCGCAGCGTGTTTCGGTTCGAGCGAAGCGAACTCCGGCACGATGCGATCCAACGCGTTCGCCTCGATCAACACTTCAAATAGGCGCGACGGTTTGGCCTCCATCAATCCTTTCGCCAATTCCTGCCACACGCGCTCGGCCACCAGCGAGTCGACTTCACCATTCACCGCCATGGATTGCATGAGCGCGAGAGTTTCCGGCGCGACGCAGAAATCACCATAGCGCGCGGCGAATCGAGCGACGCGCAGTACCCGCACCGGATCCTCGGTGAACGCCTCGCTCACGTGACGCAACACTTTCGCGCGCAAATCACGCTCGCCGCCGTAGGGATCGATGAGTTGACCTTGCTCGTCGCGCGCCATGGCATTGATGGTGAGGTCGCGGCGCCGCAAATCGTCTTCCAAGGTCACATCAGGCGCGGCGTAGACCTGAAAGCCGCGGTAGCCGCGCGCCGTCTTGCGCTCGGTGCGGGCGAGGGCATACTCCTCGTGACTTTGCGGATGGAGAAACACCGGAAAGTCTTTGCCGACGGGCCGATAGCCGAGGCGCGTCATCTCCTCCGGCGTAGCGCCGACGACAACGTGATCCCGATCTTTCACCGGCAAGCCGAGCAACTCATCACGCACGGCGCCGCCTACTTGGTATATTTTCATCGTTATTTAGGAATGCTGTTTTCCAATCATGCCTTGTCCGACGCAGAAGGGCGATAGGCCCATAGAAATCTGAAACGGCGGATGCTGTTTCCCGATACACTACCGCATTTTTAGCCGAACAAAAGTTCGAAAGAATTATTTTTCATGCTCCGGCTGGGTGTTGCATTTCTCTGGTTGATCCATTTGCTCCCGTTTTCGGTGATTAGCGCCATTGGTCGCGGCCTCGGTGCTTTGGCTTATCATCTCGGCCAGGCGCGGGTAGCAGGCATTAACATCGATGCCTGTTTCCCCGAAGCGTCCGAGCCGGAACGCAGGCGCTTGCTTAAAACCCATTTTTCCTACCTCGGCGAAAGCGTATTGTGCCTCGGCCTGTTGTGGTGGGCGCCGGCGGAACGCATCGCGCGGTTAGTGCAAGTGGAAGGCGCGGAGAATTATTTGCCTTATCGGGGCAAGCAACCGGTGATCGGTTTTGCACCACACTTCGTCGGTGTCGAGATGGGAACGATCCGGCTCGCCCTCGATTACGAAGCCGCGGCGATCTACAGTCGGCAGAAGGACCCCTATCTCAACGAACTTTTGCTGAGAAGCCGCACGCGTTTCAAGCCCATCACCATGATCGCGCGCCAAGACGGTTTGCGCGGTGCGCTCCGGGCGTTGCGGCAAGGGCTAACGCTGTACGTGTTGCCCGATATGGACATGGGGCGGGAGGGTTCCGTGTTCGTGCCGTTCTTCGGCATTCCCGCCGCGACCGTGCCGATTTTGTCGCGCTTAGCGGGCATTTCGGGCGCGGTTGTCATTCCCGCGATTACGCGCCGGCGCTCGGACGGCAAGGGTTATATCGTCAAGATTTACGAGGCCTGGGAAAATTTTCCGACCAACGATGCAATCACGGACACGCGCCGCATGAACGAGTTTCTGGAAGCGCGAGTACGTGAAATGCCGGAGCAGTATTTTTGGGCGCACAAACGTTTTCGCACTCGGCCCGACGGCGTGAGTACGAAGGTGTTTTATCCGTGAAAACAGATCCTTCGCAGAGTTTACCCTCGAGCGCAGCGAAGGGCTCAGGATGACATGCACTTGAACACCCGCTCCAAAAAATTCGCCGCCGTCATGCTGGCCGTGCTGTCCCTTGTGTGGGGTTACAGTTGGGTTACCAATAAGATCGGCATCCTCTACTCCAGCCCGTTCGATTTCGCCGCGATGCGCGTGGTGGTCGGCGCTGTCGGTCTGTTTCTTCTCATGCTCATCCAAGGCCGCTCGATCCGCTTTAAGCACGGCAAGTTCAACGCTTTGATCGGTTTGCTGCAAACCTCGGGATTTTTCCTATTTACGTCGTGGGCGGTGCTGCATGCGGGTGCGGGAAAGACATCGGTCCTCGTTTTCATCATGCCGTTTTGGACGCTGCTCCTCGCCTGGATTTTTCTCGGCGAGCGCATCCAAGGCTTGCAGTGGATCGCCGTGGCGCTTGCCCTCGCGGGGCTGGTGTTGATTCTCGCCCCGTGGAAATTTCAAGGCAATCATTTGAGCAGCGTACTGGCCGTGATGGCCGGGATGATCTGGGCGGTCACATCGATCTTGATCAAGCGCTATGGAAAAATTCACGCGCTCGATGTGTTCGCGATGACCGCGTGGCAACTCGCTATCGGCGCACTGCCGCTGATCGCCGTCGCATGGGCGGTGCCCGCGCCGCCGATTCAATGGACGTGGCAGTTGATCGTCTGTCTGATATTCAGCGGCTTTGGCGCAACGGCGTTGTGCTGGGTGATCTGGATGTACATTTTGGAAGTGCTGCCCGCCGGCACGGCGAGCATGAGCACCCTGGCGATTCCCGCCATCGCAGTCATCGGCGCGGCGCTGCAGCTCGGCGAATATCCCGCGCCCCATGAGACTCAGGGCATGCTGCTGGTCGCCGCCGCGCTCGCGCTGTTGTCGTATCTCGGTGTGCGGCAACATCGGCGCGACGAGCCGGTGTTGGGGCAGGAATAGCGCTTAGCTAGTGTAGTGCGCCATAAATAACGGGACAAATAAAAATGATGG
>JALYOK010000123.1 GCA_030856925.1 Pseudomonadota bacterium | reverse complement strand
GCCGTTCACGAATCAAAAGCACGTGTTCCAGAATGTCGGTGACGGGACTTATTTCCATTCGGGCTTGCTCGCAGTGCGCGCCGCAGCCGCGTCTGGCGCCAATATCACTTTCAAAGTCTTATACAACGACGCGGTCGCGATGACCGGCGGTCACCCCCACGATGGCCAATTGACGGTGCCGCAAATCACCCTGCAGTTGCACGCCGAAGGCGCAAAAAGGGTCGCGGTCGTGACCGACGAACCGGAAAAATATCCACCGAGTTTAGAATGGGCGCCGGGCGTGACGATCCATCATCGTGACGATTACGATCAAGTGCAGCGCGAGTTCCGCGACATTCCCGGCATGACCGGCATCGTCTACGATCAAACCTGCGCAACGGAAAAGCGCCGCCGCCGCAAGCGCGGCAAGCTAATCGATCCGCCGAAACGCACCGTCATCAACGAAGCCGTCTGCGAAGGGTGCGGCGATTGCGGCGTGCAATCGAATTGCGTCGCCGTTATCCCGATCGAAACGGAATTCGGCCGCAAGCGCGCCATCGATCAATCGAACTGCAACAAGGATTTCTCTTGTGTCAGGGGTTTTTGCCCGAGCTTTGTCACCATCCATGGCGGCAGGCTGAAAAAAGGCAAAGCGGGAAGCAATTTGGAAATCGCGCCCCCCGCTCTCACGGAGCCTGTGCTCGTCGACCTCGAGAAACTGGGTCGACCTTATCGAATGATCGTCACCGGTGTCGGTGGCCAGGGTACGGTCACCGTGGGCTCCATCATCGGCATGGCGGCCCACCTCGAAGGCCGCGGCTGCGGCGTGATGGAGATGACCGGCCTGGCGCAAAAAGGCGGCGCGGTTTTGAGCTACATTCGCATCGGATTACAGCCGGAGGAAATCAAAACCACCAAAATCCCAACCGCCGGCGCTGACCTCATGATCGGCGGCGACTTCTTGGTGTCGGGAAATTCCGAAGGCGCGGAAACCTTGGGGCGCGGCACTAAGGCAGTTATCAATACCAATGAAGTCATCACCGGCGCCTTCACGCGCAACACGGAATTCCGTTTGCCCGGCGCTGAACTCAAACAGACCATCGTGGAAAAAGTTGGGCCCGGTAATGCGGAGTTCCTGAACGCGACGCGTATCGCCACGGCGCTGATGGGCGACTCGATCGCCACCAATTTTTTCTTGGTCGGTTACGCCTATCAGAAAGGCTGGCTGCCCGTTTCCGCCGCGGCACTGGAGCGCGCCATCGAGTTGAACGGGGCGGCGATCGAGATGAACAAACAGGCTCTGATGTGGGGCCGGCGTGCGGCCGTCGATCTTGACGCCGTGCAAAAAATCGCGACGCCGTCGACCGGCCGACCACGATCGGAACGGCTATCGCAAAATCTCGACGAATTGATCCAGCGCCGGGTTGAGCATTTGACCAATTATCAAGACGCGGCCTATGCCTCACGCTACCGCTCGCTGGTCGATCGGGTGCGCGCGGCGGAAACTGAGAAGTTTCCGGGCAAACAGAGCTTGAGCGAAGGGGCCGCGCGTTACTACGCTAAATTATTGGCGTACAAAGACGAGTACGAAGTTGCGCGCCTTTACACCGACGGCGAATTTAGGAAGAAAATCGCCGATATGTTCGAAGGCGACTACCGCTTGAAATTCAATCTCGCGCCCCCGCTCTTCTCCAAGCGCGATCCGGTCACCGGCCACCTGCGCAAATCCGTCTACGGTCCTTGGATGATGCGTGCGTTCAAGTTATTGGCCAAGTTCAAAGGACTGCGCGGCGGCCCGCTCGATGTGTTTGGCTATACTCCGGAACGCCGCATGGAGCGTCAACTGATAGCCGATTACGAAAAACTGATCGCGGACATTCTGGCCGGTCTGAATGAAGACAATTACGAACAGGCCGTCGCGCTCGCGCAAATTCCCGAGCAGATTCGCGGTTTCGGCCATGTGAAAGAGCGCCATCTCACCGAGGCGAAGAAAGCCGAAGCGGAACTGTTAGGCGCGTTCCACTCTCCTGCAGAGCGCAGCAAGCTCGCCGCCTAGAACTTATTTCCCCAGGAAAACGATAATTCATGTTTAGCGCCAAGCATACGCTCGCTGCTGTCGACCCGGAACTCGCGCAGGTCATTGAAAAAGAGCGTCAGCGCCAGGAAGATCATATCGAGTTGATTGCCTCGGAAAATTACGTCAGCCCCGCCGTGTTGGAAGCACAGGGTTCGGTGCTGACCAATAAGTACGCCGAAGGTTATCCGGGCAAACGTTACTATGGTGGCTGTGAATATGTCGATATGGCCGAGCAACTCGCGATCGATCGAGTCAAGGCGCTGTTCAAGGCCGAATACGCTAACGTTCAACCCCATTCCGGTTCCCAGGCGAATGCCGGCGTTTATATGGCGATGCTGCAGCCGGGCGATACGATACTCGGCCTGTCGTTGGCCCACGGCGGTCACTTGACCCACGGCTCGCCGGTAAACTTCAGCGGGCGTTTGTACAAAGCGATCAGCTATGGCCTGCGCGAAGATGACGAACAGATAGACTACGGCCAAGCGGCGAAACTCGCACTCGAACATCGCCCCAAGATGATTGTGGCCGGCGCTTCGGCTTACTCGCGCGTGATCGATTGGAAACGATTTCGCCATATCGCCGATAGTGTCGGCGCGTATTTTTTCGCCGATATTGCCCACTACGCGGGGCTAATCGCCACGGGCTTTTACCCGAGCCCCGTGGGGGTCGCCGATTTCGTGACGAGCACCACCCACAAAACGCTGCGCGGCCCGCGCGGCGGCTTGATCATGGCAAAGGCCGAATACGAAAAAGCCATGCAATCGATCATTTTTCCGGGCATTCAGGGCGGACCGCTGATGCACGTCATCGCCGCCAAAGCGGTCGCATTCAAAGAAGCCATGACTAGGGAGTTTCGCACCTACCAGGAACAGGTAATCGACAACGCTCGCGTAATGGTCAAGACCTTGCAAGCGCGGGGTTTACGCATCGTCTCGGGCGGCACCGATTGCCATCTGTTCCTGCTCGACCTCCGCGCGAAACAGATCACCGGCAAGGAAGCGGAAGCGGTGTTGGGTCGCGCCCACATCACAGTCAACAAAAACGCCATCCCCAATGATCCCGAGAAACCCTTCGTCACCAGCGGCATTCGCATCGGCTCGCCGGCGATGACCACCCGCGGCTTTCGCGAACTCGAAGCCGAACAAGTTGGCCACCTCATTGCCGACACTCTCGACGCGCCGCAGGACGAAACGCACATCCAGCATGTGGCGCAAAGGGTGAAGGCGCTGTGTGCGCGGTTTCCGGTCTATAGAAGGTAAAGTACGTGAAGGGTGGAAAGTGAAAAGCGACGGACCAGGAAAGCCGCAGGTTTTTTACCTTTCACTTTTCACCTTTTACTGTTCACGTTTCAACTCGCACTTTTCACTTTTCCCGCAGTTATGAAATGCCCGTTCTGCGGAACGCTGGATTCTCAAGTTATCGATTCCCGCTTGAACGACGAAGGCGATAGCATCCGTCGCCGCCGTAAGTGCGCGGCCTGCAGCAAGCGCTTCACGACATATGAGACTGCGGAATTGCGCATGCCGCAAGTGATCAAGCAAAACGGCAAGCGCGAGGATTTTTCGGCCGCGAAATTGCGCACTGGTTTCACGCGCGCGCTGCATAAGCGCCCCGTTTCCACCGATCTGGTGGATGCCGCGGTGGAGCGCATCGGGCAGAAATTATTGGGCCTGGGCGAGCGGGAAATCGACGGGCGGCGGATCGGCGAAATGGTGATGGACGAGTTACGCAAGATGGACAAGGTCGCCTACATCCGCTTCGCGTCGGTGTATCGTTCCTTCCAGGATGTTGAGGATTTCCGCGATGTGATGCGGGATTTGTAGTGCTTATTGATGTTTTCGATATCCGATCACCGCTTCATGGCGCACGCCCTGCGGCTCGCCGAACGCGGACTCTACACGACCACACCGAACCCGCGGGTCGGCTGCGTCATTGTCCGGGATGACGCGATCGTCGGCGAAGGCTGGCATGAGCGCGCAGGCGAGCCCCACGCAGAAGTGCATGCCTTAAGCGAGGCGGGCGAATGCGCACGCGGCGCTACCGCCTATGTCACGCTGGAGCCTTGCAACCATACCGGTCGTACGCCTCCTTGCACCACCGCCCTTATCCGGAGTGGCTTGACAAGAGTCGTGGCCGCAATGGTCGACCCCAACCCGCGGGTGGCGGGCGTTGGCCTAAGAGCCTTATCCGGTGCGGGCGTTGAGACGGCCGTCGGTTTGCTGGAAAACCAAACGCGAGAACTGAATGTCGGCTTCGTCACGCGCATGAGCCGTGGCCGTCCATGGTTGCGCATGAAGATTGCCGCTAGTCTCGACGGTAAAACCGCGCTCAACAACGGCGCGAGTCAATGGATCACCGGCGAGGATGCGCGCCGCGATGGCCACGTCTTACGCGCGCAGTCTTGTGGCATTCTGACGGGTATCGGCACCGTGAAAGACGACGATCCGCACTTGACGGTGCGCGCTATCGAGACCACCAGGCAGCCGAAAAAAATCTTGATCGACAGCCGTTTAGAAGTACCTCTCGATGCGAGAATATTTGATGGCGCTGAAGTTTTGATATTCTGCGCCTCCGCAGACCCTGTAAGGCTCGCCTCGCTCGCCGACAAGAATGCCACCGTGATTCAATTGCCCGACCATCACGGCAAGGTCGACCTCGCCGCGATGGCGCAGGAGCTAGGCAGGCGTGGATACAATGAAGTGCTTATCGAGGCGGGAACGAAGTTAAATGGGTCAATGTTGCGCGCCAATTTGGTGGATGAACTGCTGATTTATTTGGCGCCTCATCTGCTGGGCGACAACGCGCGAGGCATGTTTGGCTTGCCCGAATTGAGCACGTTGTCGGAGCGTTGTGAACTAGCGATTAAAGAAATGCGTCAAATCGGCGGCGATTTGCGAATAGTCGCGCGGCCAAAGAATTCGGGTACCCCTAAATAAGCCCAGCATGTTCACGGGAATCATCACAGGCCTGGGCCGCATCAGCGAAATTATTCAACCGGAAGGGGGCGTACGCGTCACGATTACCTGCCACGATTTTGGATTGGACGATGTCGCCATCGGCGACAGCATCGCTTGCAGCGGCGCCTGTTTGACCGTCATCGCCAAAAGCGCGGATTCTTTTTCCCTGGATGTCTCGCAAGAAACTTTACGCTGCACCACTGGCCTCGATAGACTCGATGCGGAAGTGAATCTCGAGAAGGCCTTGCGGCTATCGGATCGCCTCGGCGGGCATCTGGTCAGCGGTCATATCGATGGCGTCGGCGAGGTCCTGACATTCGAGCCGGTTGGGGAAAGCTGGGAACTGCAGCTTCGCTTGCCGCACGAGCTGGAAAAGTTTGTCGCGCCCAAGGGCTCTATCGCCATTGATGGCGCCAGCCTGACAGTGAACAGTATCCATCAACAGATTATCAGTATTAATATCATTCCCCACACACTCGCGGCGACGTCATTCAAGCGGCTCGCACCCGGCGTGAAGGTTAACGTCGAAGTTGATTTACTCGCCCGTTATCTCGCTCAGCTCGCAAAGTTTCCCGGCTAAGCTGTTAAAATCGCAGCATGCAACTTAACACCACCGGCGAGATCATTGCCGACATTCGCGCCGGCCGTATGGTTATTCTGGTCGATGAGGAAGATCGGGAAAACGAAGGCGATCTGGTAATCGCCGCCGAACACGTGACGGCGGAAAACATCAATTTCATGGCAAAACATGGCCGCGGATTGATCTGCCTGACATTGACTGAAGCGCGCTGTAAACAACTGAACTTGCCGTTGATGGTGTCGGAGAACCGTTCGCCGCTCGGCACCAATTTCACCTTATCGATCGAGGCGGCGACCGGTGTGACAACCGGCATCTCCGCCGCTGACCGCGCACGCACCATACGAGCCGCCGTCGCGAAACAGGCCAAACCAGAAGACATCGTTCAGCCGGGCCACATTTTCCCGCTCAAAGCGCAAAAGGGTGGCGTGTTGGTGAGAGCGGGCCACACCGAAGCCGGCTGCGATCTTGCGCAATTGGCGGGGTTGGAGCCGGCCTCCGTGATCTGCGAAATCTTGAAGGACGACGGCGAGATGGCGCGGTTGCCGGATCTGGTCGAATTTGCCGTCCATCATGGAATCAAAATCGGAACCATCTCGGATTTGATTCAATATCGCAGCCACAACGAAACTGTTGTCAGCAAGGTCGTCGATCAACCGATCGCCACCCCCTACGGCGCATTCCGTTTAGTGGTCTTTGTCGATACTACGGCGAACCACAC
>JALYOK010000481.1 GCA_030856925.1 Pseudomonadota bacterium | reverse complement strand
GGTCAAAGCCCGCTTCCAAACCTTCTGGGACGCGGCAGCGTTTATCGATCACGACTTTGCGTAAGCGCACATAGCGGCCGATATCGACATCGGGCAGGATCACGGAATCTTCGATATCACTGTAGCTATTGACGCGAACGTCGGAGAACAGCAACGAGCGGCGGATCGACGCGCCGCTGATAATGCAGCCGCCGGACACTAAGGAATCCACCGCCATGCCGCGCCGCTCCTCATCGTCGAATACGAATTTGGCGGGCGGCAATTGCTCCTGATAAGTCCAAATCGGCCAGTCGCGATCATACATGTTTAAATCCGGCGTGACTCGGCAAAGCTCCATGTTCGCTTCCCAATAGGATTCGATGGTGCCGACATCGCGCCAATAGGGAACTTGGTCCGGCTTACTAACGCAACTCTCGCTGAAGCGATGGGCGTAAACCCGATAACGCGTCACCATATAGGGAATAATGTCCTTGCCGAAATCATGGCTGGATTTCGGTTCGTCGGCATCGCGCTTCAATTGTTCGTAAAGGAAAGCAGCGTTGAATACATAGACGCCCATGCTCGCCAGCGCACGGCTCGGATCGCCAGGAATCGGCGCCGGATTGCCGGGTTTCTCGGCGAACTCGATCACCCGCTGCTCCTCATTCACGCCCATCACGCCGAACGCCTTGGCGTCGGCGATCGGCACATCTAAACACGCCACCGTCATGTCCGCCTGCCGCTCCACGTGTTGGGCGATCATCTTGCCGTAGTCCATTTTATAGATATGATCGCCGGCGAGAATCAAAATATACGTCGGCTCGTAGTCGCGGATGATATCCAAGTTTTGAAACACCGCGTCCGCCGTGCCCACGTACCAGCTCTCCTCGAGGCGCTGCTGCGCGGGCATGAGGTCGATGCTTTCCTTAAACTGGCCGGCAAGAAACCCCCAGCCGCGCTGCAAGTGCCGTAACAGACTATGGGCCTTGTATTGAGTCGCGACGCCGATGCGACGAATTCCGGAATTGATGCAGTTTGACAACGGAAAATCGATAATGCGAAACTTGCCGCCGAAGGGCACGGCGGGCTTGGCGCGCCAATTGGTCAACGGCCCGAGCCGGCTACCGCGCCCGCCGGCGAGGATCATCGCGAACGTATTTTTAGTGAGCAGGCTGACGTAGCGGCCCGAATGTTGTTCTGTGGTTTTGCTGGGTGCGGCGTTTTCCATCGGGTGCTCCGCGCGAGAATGAATGGTATGACGGCTTGAACTACGCATGACATCGCCGGCTCTAAAGGTATTATAGCGACATTAGCCCATTGGAATAACGCCCATGGAAACCAACTTGGCCAGCAAGATGCACAACGATTTTGAGCCGATCTTGACCGCCCGCAGCCATGATCCCCATGCGCTATTGGGCCCGCACCAGGAAGACGGGCGCTCCATATTGCGTGTGTTTCGTCCGTTCGCGAGCACCGTGTCACTGCGGCTCGGCAGCGACGATCGCCCGTTGCAACGCGTCCACGCTGCCGGCATGTTCGAATGGCGCGGAGAATTGCCCCCGGCGAAAGACCGCATCTTAGTTGCAGCCGAAGACGGCGTGAAGATCGTGTTCCACGATCCGTACTCTTTTCCGGCGACCTTGACGCAAGATGATCTTTATCTCTTCAACGCGGGCAAATTGCATCAAGCGTATCGCAGCTTGGGCGCCCACGTGCGATCGATCGACGACGTCAAGGGCGTGCGCTTCACGGTGTGGGCGCCGAACGCCGGGCGGGTCAGCGTGGTCGGCGCATTCAACCGCTGGGATGGCCGTGTCCACGCCATGCGCACTCATGGCGCCAGCGGCGTGTGGGAATTATTCATCCCGGACCTCGCGCCCGGCGAACTGTATAAGTTCGAGATCCGCAATCGCCGCACCGGCCAGATTTTGGTGAAGAGCGATCCTTACGGCGCGGCGTTTGAGATGCGTCCCAGCACAGCAGCAAGAGTCACACGCGAGAACGTTTTTGCGTGGAACGATGCGGCCTGGAACAAGCAGCGCGCCGCATGGGATTGGCTGCACGCGCCGCTCAACATCTACGAAGTTCACGTAGGCTCGTGGCGCAAGCATTACGACGGCCGCAACTATACCTACCGCGATCTTGCGACCCATCTCATTCCCTACGCGCAAGAAATGGGTTACACCCATATCGAGTTGCTGCCGATTTCCGAACATCCCCTCGATGAATCTTGGGGCTATCAGACCACCGGCTATTTCGCCGCCACCAGCCGCTACGGCAGCGCCGATGACTTGCGGTTCTTCGTCGACGCCTGCCATCAAGCGAACATCGGCGTGATTCTCGATTGGGTTCCCGCGCATTTTCCGACCGACGATTTCGCGCTGGCGCGCTTCGACGGCACGGCGCTCTACGAACACGAAGATCCGCGCCTCGGCTTTCATCAGGATTGGGGCACACATATTTTCAACTACGGCCGCAGCGAAGTCCGCAGCTTTTTGCTCTCCAGCGCCCATTACTGGCTAGCGGAATTTCACCTCGACGGCTTGCGCGTCGATGCGGTCGCGTCGATGCTTTATCTGGACTACTCGCGTAAGGCGGGTGAATGGCTGCCGAACAAATTCGGTGGCCGGGAAAATTTGGACGCTATCGATTTTCTGCGCGAACTCAACGTCATGGTCCACGAACAGTTCCCCGGCGCGTTGACCTTGGCGGAGGAATCCACCGCCTGGCCCGCCGTGTCGCGGCCCAC
>JALYOK010000475.1 GCA_030856925.1 Pseudomonadota bacterium | reverse complement strand
CCCCGTCCGTCATGGCCTCCAGTTGTTTGCGTAGAGCTACCGTCTGCGGTCCTGCTTTCCATGCATGTAAAACTGATTCCTGCGCCGCGGCATTCTTAAGACCCGGGATCGAATCGTAGACAAACTGCACCCCAGGGGCGACGATCAAACGGTCGTAAGAAATAGCATCACTGCTACGGGCAACACGCACTTGCTGCTTGGCAACGTCGATGGCAATCGCCGTATCGCGAACGAATGTGATACCGTATTTGCTGCGCAGCGCCCCGTAACTCGCGCTTACGTCTGCTAAGGTTTTGCTGCCGTTCAGGACCAAGTTGGAGATCGGACATGAAATAAACAATTCGCCCGGCTCGATCAGGGTGACCTCAATGTCCGGCGCCCACAGGCGGATATATTTAGCCGCGGTCGCGCCGGCGAAACCGGCGCCGATTACGACCACTCGCCCAGCACTTTTCTTAACTACAGGCGCGACACTGCAGCCCACCACCGTGGCAGCCACCGCACCCAGACCGGCGGTACGAATAAAATCACGTCGCGTGTATGCCATGTTCCGGCTCCCCAAAAAATCAATCTAGTTTTTCTGCGCAGAAAAATAGGCGGCGAGCAAGGCGATTTGCTCGTCGTTATATCCTTTGGCTATCTGGTGCATGACGGAAGCGGGCCGGGCGCCGGACTTGAAGTCGTTCATCTGCTTAACAATGTAAGCCTGATCCAGCCCAGCTATGTTAGGCATGCCACTGGCGCTGCGACCATTGGTGCCATGGCAACCGCTACACGTCAAAGCAAGGTCACGGGCTCGCGGGTCTTGGGCGTGAGCGCCTTCATGACCGAGCGCGGAAAACACGAGACACGAGGCAATAATACCGATGGGTAAGGTCTTCAAAACCGGTCTCCTCCGAAAGCGGACTGTGAGTGGGAAACTGGGTCGCCGACTAACACGGCGGCTACCGGATTACGTAACGGCTTCCGACTCCTCCGAGAATGTCAGGGCGACTTTGTCGTCGGCGCCCACATCAACGCTAACCTTGCCGCCGTTCGCCAAGCGGCCGAACAATAATTCGTCCGCGAGCGCGCGGCGCACCGCGTCTTGAATCAGTCGCGCCATGGGACGAGCACCCATAAGCGGATCGAAACCCTTTTTCGCGAGATGAGCCTTGAGCGCATCGGTGAACACAATCTCGACTTTCTTCTCGTGCAACTGGTCTTCCAACTGCATTAGGAATTTATCGACCACGCGCAGAATGATTTCTTCATCCAGCGCAGCAAATGAAATGGTCGCGTCGAGCCGATTGCGGAATTCCGGCGTGAACAAGCGCTTGATATCGGCCATTTCGTCGCCGGCTTTCTTATCGAGAGTAAAGCCGATCGACGTCTTAGTCAGGGATTCCGCGCCAGCGTTGGTCGTCATGATGATAATGACATTGCGGAAATCCGCCTTGCGGCCGTTGTTGTCCGTAAGGGTGCCGTGGTCCATGACCTGCAGAAGGATATTGAAAATGTCCGGGTGGGCTTTTTCTATTTCGTCCAGCAACAACACCGCATAAGGATGTTTCGCAATCGCTTCGGTTAACAAACCACCTTGGTCGAATCCGATATAGCCTGGCGGCGCGCCGATCAATCGGGAAACAGCATGGCGCTCCATGTATTCGGACATATCAAAACGAATCAACTCGATGCCCATGGTGTACGCTAGTTGGCGCGCGACCTCGGTTTTGCCTACGCCGGTGGGGCCGGAGAACAGGAAAGATCCGATAGGCTTTTGCGGATTGCCGAGTCCGCTGCGGGCCATTTTGATGGCGGACGCGAGGGCATCGATTGCCTTGTCTTGACCAAATACGACAGCTTTCAGATCCCGATCCAGCCTCATCAACGCGGTGCGATCGTCGCTAGAGACGGATTTCGGCGGTATGCGTGCGATCTTCGCAACGATTTCTTCGATCTCGTGCTTACCGATCACTTTGCGTTGTTTGGCCTTCGGCAGAATCTTTTGCGCCGCTCCCGCCTCGTCGATCACGTCGATCGCCTTGTCCGGCAGGTGTCTGTCATTTATATACCGCGCCGATAATTCCGCTGCTGTGGTCAGGGCATTGGGCGTGTATTTGATGCCGTGGTGTTGCTCGAACCGTGTTTTCAGGCCGCGCAGAATCTCAACCGTCTCCTGAATGCTGGGCTCGTTCACGTCTACCTTCTGGAAGCGCCGCGACAAGGCATGGTCTTTCTCGAATACTCCGCGGTATTCCGTATAGGTGGTGGCGCCGATACATTTCATCTGGCCGGACGAAAGAGCGGGCTTGAGCAGGTTAGATGCATCCAACGTGCCGCCCGATGCGGCGCCCGCACCGATCACGGTATGAATCTCGTCGATAAAAAGAATGGAATTGGGATTGTCGCTGAGCTGTTTCAGCACAGCCTTGAGCCGTTGCTCAAAGTCACCGCGATACTTCGTGCCGGCCAAGAGCGCGCCCATGTCCAGCGAATAAACCTGACACTTGGCCAATATCTCGGGCACCTTCCCTTCGACGATGCGGCGCGCCAAACCTTCCGCGATGGCTGTTTTGCCAACGCCGGCCTCACCGACCAGTAGCGGATTGTTCTTCCGCCGGCGGCAGAGAATCTGAATCACCCGTTCCAATTCTTTGTCGCGACCCACCAGAGGATCGATCTTACCCGCCACCGCCTGGGTATTAAGGTTCTGCGCAAAACTCTCCAGAGCGCCGCCGCTTCCCGGCTCCGCTTCGGCCTCATGATCACCCTCTTCCCGCGCCGGACTGCCCTGGGGCACTTTCCTGATTCCGTGAGAAATGAAATTCACAACGTCAAGACGGCTGACGTCTTGCTGATGAAGAAAATACACCGCGTGAGAATCTTTCTCGCCGTAAATCGCGACCAGGACATTGGCGCCCGTGACTTCTTTCTTGCCCGACGATTGCACATGCAAAATCGCCCGCTGGATCACCCGTTGAAAGCCCAGCGTGGGTTGAGTATCTACTTCATCGTGACCGGCGACGGTAGGCGTATGCTGCTGAACAAATTCGGCCAGGGCTTTGCGAAGGTCATCCAACTTCACACCGCAAGCTCGCAACACTTCAGTTGCCGAAGGATTGTCCAGGAGCGCTAAGAGGAGATGCTCGACGGTGACGAATTCGTGCCGTTTTTGCCGAGCCTCGACGAAGGCCATATGTAAACTGACTTCTAACTCCTGCGCTATCATGTTTCCTCCATCACGCATTGCAGCGGATGTTGATGTTGCTTGGCAAACGCCATTACCTGTTCCACCTTCGTAGTAGCGAGATCCAGCGGATAAACCCCGCAAACCCCTCGGCCTTCCGTATGAACTTTAAGCATAATACGCGTTGCCTGTTCACGCGGCAGTAAAAAAAACTTTTGCAGCACCAGGATCACAAACTCCATCGGCGTGAAGTCATCGTTACACAGGAAAACCTTGTACAACGGCGGCGGCTTAACTTTCGCCTTTTCCGTCTCTAGGATCGTACCGTCCTGTCGCTTGACTGCCATTTAAAGATTTGTCGTGAGCGCGGCTGCGTTAGTTGTTATTTTGGCAAGGCGGTAGAATTTTTCAAGCCCCTGACGCGTGTAGCGCAAATAAATACCAATTAACTTGACTTCTCAGTGTGAGATGGCGTACAAATAAGGCCGAATTTGGCTTAACGCTGTCGTCCAGGCGGTGTTTACCCAAGCGCGCTCACATATTTGAAATAAGGGCTTCGCCGAATTTCGAGCAGGGAACCTGAGTTGCGCCTTGCATCAATCTCGCGAAATCGTAAGTCACGACTTTCGACTCAATGGTTTTCGCCATAGAATGGATAATCAAGTCCGCCGCCTCGCCCCAACCCATGTGGCGCAACATCATCTCCGCCGACAGAATCAGCGAACCCGGATTAACGTAGTCCTTGCCGGCATATTTCGGCGCGGTGCCGTGAGTAGCTTCGAACATGGCAACGGTGTCGGACAGATTCGCGCCCGGGGCGATGCCGATGCCGCCGACCTGTGCCGCCAAAGCATCGGAGATATAGTCGCCGTTGAGATTCAGAGTAGCGATCACGTCGTATTCCTCGGGACGCAGCAGAATTTGCTGCAGGAAGGCATCGGCGATCACGTCTTTGATGACGATGCCACTCGGCAGCTTCATCCACGGTCCGCCGTCCAATAACTCTGCGCCGAATTCTTTCTTTGCCAACGCATAACCCCAGTCGCGGAAAGCCCCCTCGGTGAATTTCATGATGTTGCCTTTATGCACCAAGGTAAGAGATTTCCGCTTATTGGTCACGGCGTATTGAATCGCACGCCGCACTAAGCGTTCCGTCCCCTCGCGGGAAACCGGCTTGATGCCGATGCCACTGGTGGCGGGGAATCTGATCTTTTTGACCTTCATTTCGTTCTGTAGAAAATCGATCAATTTTTTCGCCGCGTCGCTTTCCGCCTGCCATTCGATGCCGGCGTAGATATCTTCGGAATTCTCGCGGAAGATCACCATATCGGTCTTGTGCGGTTCTTTCACCGGGCTAGGCACACCCGAAAACCAGCGCACGGGCCGTAAACAAACGTAAAGATCCAACTCCTGGCGCAACGCTACGTTGATGGAGCGAATTCCACCGCCTACGGGTGTAGTAAGCGGCCCTTTGATGGAAACCACGTATTCTCGGACGATGTCGAGCGTCTCCTGCGGCAACCAGACATTCTCGCCATAGAGCTTGACGGATTTTTCGCCCGCATAAACCTCCATCCAGGAAATCTTGCGTTTGCTGCCGTAGCATTTCGCAACTGCCGCATCGACCACGGCTTTCATCACCGGGGTAATGTCTACACCGATGCCATCTCCTTCAAGGTAGGGAATAATCGGCTGATCCGGAACATTGAGCTTGTAATTAGTATCGACCGTGATCTTCTGGCCGATGCTTGGAATTTTGACCTGTTGGGTCATGTCGCGCTCCTTTTTGAGGGGATAAGTTGGCTGAGCAGTCTTGTATCTTATATAATACTTGAAACTAAGTTAGAGTCTCAATAACGCGGACGAAATGCTCAAAAATACCACCCCATTCGCCACCGCAGATTTGTGCGATGCACACAGCGATAAACTCAATATTGTAGCGCCAATGTTCATAAAATTTGGCGCCAGAACTGCCTTTGCCGGACAAATTCGCACACTCAAGGTATTCGAGGATAATGCGCTTGTTCGCCAAACGCTCTCGACACCCGGCACGGGGTATGTA
>JALYOK010000114.1 GCA_030856925.1 Pseudomonadota bacterium | reverse complement strand
GAGTAAGGATTCGTTGTCCATATTCTCCATAACTTAACGAATAGGTGCCCCATGAATGCTATCTGCGAACAAATTAACCTCTTAGAACAAAACTTCCGTGAATTGACCACGCGTTATGACCCGGAATACGGCGTGGTGTGGACTTACATGAATCCCCAGCCCATACCCTGTTTTACGCCGGGGATCCTCACCGACATGCGCGACTATCAAGCTATTGTGCAGTCTTCCGGCGGCGTCGTGGCTACCCAAGGCAAACTGCGCTCGATCGACTACCTGGTCCTTGCCTCAAAGATTCCGGGCGTGTTTAACCTGGGAGGTGATCTCAATCTTTTCCGTCAGTTGATCGTCGACGGGGAGCGCGACAAATTGTTTCGCTACGCTAAGGCGTGTATCGACGTCCTATACCCAAACATCGTTAACTACAACCTTCCGATTACCACGGTCTCGCTGGTTCAAGGCGACGCATTGGGTGGCGGATTTGAGGCAGCGCTATCGAGTGACCTCATCGTTGCGGAAAAAAGTGCCCAAATGGGTTTGCCGGAGGTGCTGTTCAATCTCTTTCCCGGAATGGGCGCCTACAGCTTGATCGCCCGTCGCTTGGGCATGAAAAGGGCGGAAGAGTTTATATTGAGCGGACGTATCTACACCGCGGAAGAATTACATGAAATCGGCCTGGTCGATATTTTGGCGGAGGATGGCGAAGGCGAAATAGCGCTGTATGACTATATCAAGAAACAAAGCCGACGCCGTAACGTGTTAAATGCGCTGGCGCTGGTTCGCCAAAGTTACCATCCCATTACTTACCAAGAACTGATCGAAATTGCCCGGATTTGGGTCGACGCGGCATTCCGGCTGCAGGAAAAGGATTTAAGAATGATGAGTCGGCTAGTTCGTGCGCAACAAAAATTCGCGACCGGCGAGGCGGGAATTAGGACACTGGAGCAAGCCGCTGCTTAACTCGCAGCCGCCTGCGCGCGCTCTAAGATCTGGTCGAGCGCCGCTTTAGTTTCAACAAAAACCGCCTGGATTTCGGCGAGGATTGCTATACCCCTGTTTTGCAGGTCGGAATGTGAGAGATGCAGGGTAAGGGAATTGATCTCAAACAATGCGGTTGCGCCCATACTTCCGGCGCTTCCCTTAAGTCCGTGCGCCAGATCTTTGAATTGCTCGTAATGCCGCGCGTCTAAAGCTGTACGCATTTCTTTGATTAACGCTTCGCTGTCTCTTAAGAATCCATTAACTAGGGTGGTCAAAAAATGAGCGCCGTTTCCAAGCTGTTCCAATTGGCGTAGGGTTTCGAGGTTTAGTAAGTTGGCCGTTCCGACTGTTGCTACACCGACCGCGGATGCGGTCCGCGGCGCGGTAAGCGGGACGCATTCCTGCTCTGGTTTTTCCAGACCGGTTAAACGCGCAATGGTAGCAAGCAACTCGCGGGTTTCCACGGGCTTCGACAGGAACGCATCGATACCTGCCTGCTTGCATTCATCCATAGCCTCGGCCGTCGCATTTGCGGTAAGCATGACGAACGGCATGCGCGGAAGCTTTCGGTCGATGAATCGATAAAATTTGGCGACTTCGACGCCACCCATAATCGGCATGTGCATGTCGACAATGACCAGATCGAACTGGTTTTGCTCCAGGATATCGAGCGCTTCCTCGCCATTCGCGGCAAGCCGCACCGTATGTCCGGCGCGCTCGAGGATCTTGCAAATTACCTTTTGGTTGGTAGGATTGTCTTCGGCCACCAAGATTTTGATGCGTTGCTGGCTGCGCGCCTGCCCGACATACTTCGGCGTCAACTGGATTACGTCGGCGCTCGGGTGATCGTCCTCGCCGGCGCCTGCGGCGTGCATGGCGTTAAAAAGCAAGGTCTTGTTGCTTGTGCCTTCCAACAGCGCCGAATACCCCAAAGCAATCAATTCGCTGTCGGCTTTTTTCGACAACTGTGAATTGATTAACAACAGCGCGATCCGTTTGTTGAATTTGAAACTTTTCTTAATCTGCCGCGCTGTTTCGTCTTCATCATCAATGGAACCGCGATCGACCAGAATCGCATCGAATTGATCGGACCGGTTTCCCACTTGATGCAGGACAGCAAGGGCTTGAGCCAAACCGGACGCCCATTCGTATTTTGCGCCCCAACCCGCCAGGTGCCTGCACAGGGCTTCAGCCTCTTTCTCCGACTGCGTCACCACCAGAACGCGGCTGTTATTCAGCTTGAAAATTTCTTTTGCATCGTCGCGCGTGGCAGATTGTTTCGCCAGAGATAGCTCAAACCAGAAGTTGCTACCTTTGCCCGGCTGACTGGACACACCAATGCGCCCACCCATCAATTCAACGAGTTGTTTGCAGATCGTGGTGCCGAGGCCAGTGCCCCCGTAACGCCGAGTAGTCGACTGATCGGCTTGCGTGAAACTATCGAAAATACGCGCATGCGCCTCCAACGGAATACCGATGCCGGTATCGATGATTTCGAAGCGCAGCCCCAGCGAGTCTACGTCTTCCTGAAAAACGCCAATGCGCAGCAC
>JALYOK010000462.1 GCA_030856925.1 Pseudomonadota bacterium | reverse complement strand
TTGGCGCGCTCGGCCTGGATCAAGCGGCAGTTCAAGGAGTACAAACCCCACCACCCATTGATCGATCGCAGCTTGGCGATGGTGTTCGAGAAAAGCTCGACTCGCACTCGCGTGTCGTTCGAGGCGGGCATGTATCAGATGGGCGGCTCGGTGATTACGCTGAACCGGCAGGATTCGCAACTCGGCCGCGGCGAGCCGATCGAAGATGTGGCGCGGGTGATTTCGCGAATGGTCGATATCGTCATGATCCGCACCTTCGAGCAAAGCATCATCGAGCGCTTCGCGCAACACTCGCGGGTGCCGGTCATCAACGGTCTTACCAACGAATATCATCCGTGCCAAATCCTCGCGGATATTTTCACCTTCGTTGAGCATCGCGGCTCCATCGCCGGCAAAACGGTTGCGTGGATCGGCGATTCCAACAATATGTGCAACACTTGGCTGCAAGCGGCGGACATTTTGGATTTCAATGTCCACGTCGCCACGCCGCCGGGCTACGAGATCAAGCCGGACGAAGCAGGACTGTTCAACGCCGATCATTACCGGGAATTCACCGATCCGCTCGCAGCAGCTATGGGCGCGCACCTCGTGACGACGGACGTGTGGACCAGCATGGGTTTCGAGGCGGAGACGGAAGAGCGCAAAAGAGACTTTGCCGATTTTTGCGTCGACATCGACATGATGTCCGTCGCGGTACCCGACGCGTTGTTCATGCATTGCTTGCCCGCCCACCGTGGCGAAGAAGTATCGGCGGAGGTTTTGGAGGGAAAGCAAAGTGTGGTGTGGGACGAAGCAGAGAACAGGATGCACGTGCAAAAAGCGTTGATGGAATATTTGTTGTTGGGAAAACTGAAGGAGGAGTGAATTAATTCATGGAGCGGTGTAGGATGATGGCGCCAGGAGCCGCGTGGATATTGGCTCATGGCTATACCAGCCCTGGAAGCCGCACCGGCATTGCCTCTGGCCACAGGCCCCCCCGTCCGGGCAGTAGTTAAGCTAGCGGCTAATCGGTCAGCCGGCAGTAAAACCGCATACAATCGTAACCCCATTGTTCGATTGAACTCAAGGAGATCTCATGAAACCCCTGTCAATTTTTTCAGTTACGCTTTTCACGTTACTTTTGAGCTTCGTAAGCATCGCTGCCCATGCTCAAGAGGGCGAGTGGATAACGGATCAAAACGGCTGCAAGCACTTCAATCCCCATCCGCAGTTGAATGAGAAATTGACCTGGAGCGGCGCTTGCAAAGATGGCTATGCCGAAGGTAAAGGCCAGATCCAATGGAACGTCAACGACAAACTGGCGGAGGAATACGACGGCGATTATGTCCGCGGTCGCCCTCACGGCAAGGGCACCATGTCCTCCAAAGAAAACGGCCAGAAATATAGCGGCGATTGGGTCGAGGGTGTCCCGACCGGCGATGGCAAGCTGGTCCTGCCGGACGGCACGACCTATGTTGGCCAATTCTTGAACTGGCGCTTCGAAGGCATCGGCGAGCTCACCAACCCTGACGGACGTTCGATATACGGCGAATGGGTGAACGGTGAATTGGTCACGCCGTTACAAAAGAACTAGTTTTTCTTTCGGCCATCTCCGATGCCATCGATCAAAAAAGTGGTGCTCGCCTATTCTGGCGGGCTTGACACCTCGGTAATTTTGAAATGGTTGCAGGACGTTTACCAGTGTGAAGTCGTCACCTTCACTGCCGACATCGGTCAGGGTGAAGAGCTAGAACCGGCGCGGCAAAAGGCGAAGAAATTCGGCATCAAGGAAATTTTCGTCGACGATTTGCGCGAAGAATTCGTGCGGGATTTTGTGTTTCCCATGTTCCGCGCCAATGCAGTTTACGAGGGCGAATATCTGCTGGGCACATCGATCGCACGCCCATTGATCGCGAAGCGGCAAGTGGAGATCGCGCGTAAGGTGAAGGCGGACGCCGTGTCCCACGGCGCGACCGGCAAAGGCAACGATCAAGTGCGCTTTGAGTTGGGTTATTACGCGCTGGAACCTAACATTCGCGTCATTGCACCTTGGCGCGAATGGGATCTCACGTCACGCGAGAAATTGGTGAAGTATGCGCAGGAAGCCGGCATTTCCGTCGATTACAAAAAGAAAAAAGGCGGTGCGCCGTATTCGATGGATGCAAACCTGCTGCACATTTCCTACGAAGGCGGGATCCTGGAAGATCCGAACTTCGAGCCGGAAGATTCGATGTGGCGCATCACCGTTTCGCCGGAGAAAGCGCCGTCTAAACCGGAATATGTCGAACTCGAATATAAGCAAGGCGACATCATTGCCATCAATGGCAAGAAGATGACGCCGGCGCAAGTGTTGACCGAATTGAATCGGATTGGCGGCGCGCACGGCATCGGCAGGCTGGACATCGTTGAAAATCGCTATGTCGGTATGAAGTCCCGCGGCTGTTACGAAACGCCCGGCGGCGCCATCATGCTTCGAGCCCATCGCGCCATGGAGTCGATCACCTTGGATCGCGAAGTTCTGGCGCTCAAAGATGATCTCATGCCTCGTTACGCACGGCTGATCTACAATGGCTATTGGTGGAGCCCCGAGCGGAAGTTGCTGCAAAACTTGATCGACGCATCGCAACAACCGGTGAACGGCACGGTGCGCGTCAAACTTTACAAAGGCGCCGTTACGACGGTTGGCCGTTCGTCGAAAAAGGACTCGTTATTCGATCCAGCGATCTCAACTTTCGAGGAAGACAAAGGCGCTTACAATCAAGCGGACGCGGGCGGCTTTATCAAACTCAACGCTCTGAGAATGCGCATCGCAGCTAAGCTAAATCGCAAATAAACGATGCCTTCCTTCGATATCGTTTCTGAAGTAGACAAGCAAGAAGTCAGGAATGCGGTCGAGCAGACCAACAAAGAAGTCTCGACACGCTTTGACTTCAAGGGTTCGGATGCGCGCATCGAACAGTCCGAGCATGCGTTGACGGTTTTTGCCGACGATGACTTCAAACTCGGTCAGGTGAGAGACATTCTCGAAGGCAAGCTGGTAAAGCGTGGGGTCGACATAAAGTGCTTGGATGTGGGTTTGGCGGAAAAAATCAGCGGCAACAAGGTTAAGCAAGCGGTGATCGTCAAAGTTGGGGTAGAGCAAGAGTTGGCGAAGAAGATCGTCAAACTCCTCAAGGAATCTAAACTCAAGTCTCAGGCCAGCATCCAAGGTGAAGTTGTTCGCGTGAGCGGGGCGAAGAAAGACATTCTGCAGGAAGCAATCGCTTTGGTCCGACAGGCAAACTTCGGATTTCCTTTACAGTTCAAAAACTTTAGAGATTAAGTTTGCGTTTTAAAGAGGTATTTCACCATTTAACATGTTGTTTCGTAATGTAAAAATCTGTTGACAATCAGTACTCTAATGCCTATAAATGGGCATGGTAATGACAAAAATAAAAATCTTAACAAGCCTTACCCTCAGTCGTATGCCTTCGAACCCTTTCCTTTACTCCGGTGCTGGGCTCGTTATTCAGGAGGGCTTGTGGACGAAATCGCGCAAAACCTCCAACATGACCATGTCTCGTGCGCGAACGCGTATCGAGTCCTTTGTCTGCTCGGAAACCGGGCTGTTTCGCGTATGTTTACCGGAAACTAGGCAGTAATCCATGGCGCCCGCCGACGTTGCTCAGTCTATCCACACGGATATCGATATTCCGCTGGAACGAGCGCAAATTTTGATCGTCGATGACGATCACCGCATGCTCGCGCTGATGTCGGAGTTATTACGCCTAAAAAATTATAACGTCACGGCTACGAATAATGGGCAGCACGCAATCGAGCTGCTGAAGGAACGTAGCTTCGACTTGGTGCTGCTCGATCTCAATATGCCCGGAATCGATGGCTTCGGTGTGATGGAACATATCGAGCTTCATGCCAGGGCAACGCCCATAATCGTCGTAAGCGGCGACAACACCATCGATTCCGCCATCCTCGCATTACGTAAGGG
>JALYOK010000460.1 GCA_030856925.1 Pseudomonadota bacterium | reverse complement strand
CCCTTACTCAACGAACGAACTTGAAACATTAGAATCTCCTTATATAAAGGGTACAAAAGACGTGGAAAATTGGGTTTTGATATGTCCGTTATTATCTAGCACGAAATGTGCCCGTTTAAAAATACGGGTAATTTCAAATGGATAGCGAAAACCTCATACGAGATCCTCTCAGGGGTGTAAAGAAAACCGACAGAGATTTCTGTCGGGACGGTAGGATAAAGTTTTAACATCGGAGATATGATCAATTAAACTGTCTCGAACCTCTTTTAACATGTTGTCTCATAGATGTATTGTTTTCTCACTCGCACACCCACGCGTGCGGAACGTATGCGAGAGATAGTGTAAAAAAAATCGACAATCTTTTGTCCCTACTCAATCAAAAAAGTGGCTCTGGAACGCCCAGCACCATCAGTTCTTCAATGCGGTGCTAATTGATCGCCATGTAATTGAATTTACGCTCGTAATCGAGCGTCAACCCAAACGGAAAACTGAGGTAAGGCCAGAATTTGATATCGGTGCTGTTTTGAAGTCCCGCGGGCAAACTATTAGAGACAAGGCTGGTCGCGGGTTCGCGCTGGCTTTTTCGCAATTGGATGTGCATAGTCGTTCGACCAGTTTCCGGAGCGAGTCGAAATGCTCCCGTCACAGCATCCGCTACATTATTGTCTGCATATAATGCATCCTGGAATTGAATGACGTTGCCACCGGCGGGGAGATTGCTTAATTCTCGGCCTACCAGCGCGATCAGCGGTAGCGGCGACATCGTCGGCATCGCGATACCGACTCTGTTGTAGGCTTGGCGAATACTATCGCGCGTGATTATTCGAGCGATGTCACCCGTCAAGTACCGAATCAAAGGAATAACTCGGCCGCGCTCGATCATGGAAACAACCAGTTGGCCGAAGCCCTGTTCGTCGGGATTGAGAATTTCGACAAAAGTCCGCAGCGGGTTGTAGTGAAAAAATGTCGCGACCGCCCCATTATGCGAGTCTGATCCAAACAGCGCATCGCGGAATAAGTGATTCGAGTGGGAGAAGCGACGCAGGCGCGCGCTTTGTCGCGATTCAAATAAGATATTCAGCCCCAATTCTGCGACGCCATACGACGAACCGATCCAGCCGCCCGCGGGATTATCTAGATCGATGACTAGTTGTTTAGCGAGGTAGCCGCGATAGTTTTCGCTGAAGGGCTCCTCGCCGACGATGACGCTGATTCGTTGCTTGGACCAATCTGTCGCTTGTTCCCGCGCCAAATCAATCAAGCACTTAAGGAACAATGGGTCGCCTATGATCACAATCTGATCAAAATAAGGACCCACGTCAAGGGCAATAGCAAGTGCCATATCTTCCCGCACACTTGTTTCTGCGACGCATACGGTGTTCGACGAAAAGCGCACTCCCATGGGCAAACAATTAATCACCAGGGTGCCCAAATGATCGATATCAAATGCCTCTTGTAAACCCAAGTCGATATCTTCCGCCGCAGAGCGCACTGCTTCCCATGTCGAAAGACCAAAGCTAAATCGACCGGTTGCGCCGGAGCTGGTGAGCACCCCGGCGAGTTTGCCCAGCGTGCCCGGCATCGCAAGCTGGGCAAGGGAAAAGCGCATGAACGTGTTTTGTTTGTTCAACAGCGGCATCGAGCGTACGATATCATCGGCATCACGCACACTTTGCCAGTCGAGATTGTGCTCGCGAAGCAAAGTAAGATAGGCTTCACTTTTTGCGGCATCGCGAAACGCTTTCAGCAGCTTTCGCTCGCCGATTTCCAATAGTTTATCCGGTGTCGCTTTTTCCAGTAAGGCGAGGTTAAAGCGCCGCATTAATTTATTCTTGAGCGAAAGCATTACGAAAGAATTGACCCCGCTATGTAGCTAAACGCGCTTATTCTACAGAGACGACGCCTTAGGTGCGCTAAAAATGAAGTAAGCGCGAGGAAAACGATTTAGTTTGAGGTGCACGTGATAACGCCGGCGTGTGCGTTGACGTCAAGCGCACCTAGCCATGCTCAAGTCGCTTAACGATGTTGGTGCTAAATGAGAGCTGGCGGGGCTAGGAGCCTGTCGGACTTAAAGGAAATCGGCTGCAAAAGGCGCTGAGCGGTCCATATT
>JALYOK010000437.1 GCA_030856925.1 Pseudomonadota bacterium | reverse complement strand
CCAGCACCATGATCGGCGTTCCGGCACTCGTCCTCGAAGAGTTGCTGATCGAGATCGAGGGCATTGCAGTGGTGGACTGATCAGTCGCACCAAGCGACGCGCCGTCAAAACACTTATGGCGTCCTTGTTTCGCGCGCCACAGGATGCGCACGCCCCTTGACGCTTTTCGCTTGGAGCGGATTCAGAATCAACCGTTAGGCGGTGAGCGACTTTAAACGAAATCGCTGAAAACTCACTACCCCCACAGCAGGGGGTGCGCTCACTTCGCCGCGGCCCTATAGTTCAATCGTCGTGAGCGCCAAGCCACCGAAGTCGGTGTGCGACGGCTCTCGACCAAGCCCGTACATTGATACACGAAACTATTTTTGCAAAGGAACCAATCATGTCGGAAATACTAGAAAATGGACGCGAGTTAATGGTCATGGATGCACAGGAACGGAAAGTCGTTGCAGGCGGAATGATCAAGCAGTATGAAAAAGGCCGGCCATCGACGCCGCCGAATAAACCCCCTTGTCATTTTTGGTACGGCGGCACCATCGCCGACGCAGGGCTTTAACCGAAGACGATCATCGACCCGTCTCTGCCTTATCGTAATCGGGTCGGATGACCAGCAGTAAAACAGTTAAAACCCGTTTGAGTGCATCGCCACGAGCCGCGCCCAGCTTGCCTCGTGGCGATGCCTTTGCGCGGAAGTCGAACCGCTGATCAGCGCTTACGCCGGTTATAGCGCAGCGCTTCCTCGGGCTTGCCCATTTTTTCCATGAGTTGGGCATAACTGGCGTGGGCGGCGCGGGAGGGTTCAACCGAAAGGCTGGCTTCGATGTAGCTTTGCGCTTTGCCCCAGAGTTTTTCCGCGGCGCAGAGTTTGCCTAGCGACAGCAGGAGTGAGGCATCGTCCGGATGTTGCCGCAACCAGACTTCGGCGCGCTCTATTTGCGCCAGGGTTTTATCTCCGGGGACTTCGGCATAAAGGAGCGCCAACTCGGAATCCCATTGATGGTCCAAAGCCCGCTCCAAGATGAGCTGGGCATCGTCGGCCATGTTGACCGCGATGAACGCACGGGCGGCGCCGGCAGCGATGCCCGGATCCAGCCGGTCCGCAGAAGGTATCTTGCGCCAGGTTTCTCTCAGCGAGGCACTGTCCTTCGCCGTGGCGCTCATGCTTTCGCGTAAGGCGTTGAGCCGTATCGGCTCTAATTGCTTGCGGTCGAAATCCTTGAATTTATGAAGCTGGGTCACGCCCGTCAGCACTTGCTCCCAGTTGCGCGCCAGGACGTGGGCGCGCAGTTCCAACCTAAGCAACGCCGGATTACGCGGCGCAATAACTTTGGCGGCTTCAAGCACGTCCAATGCTTCGCGCGGCCGCCGCTCTTCGACGAGAAACTCAGCCTGTGCTATGAGCTTAAGAAGCTTGCCTTCCGGCGCAGAAATTTCCGCCGCCTGCAGATAATTGTCACGGGCTTCGAAATTGCGCTGCTCGTGAGCGGAACGGGCCGCCACGACTGCGGACAAGGCGGGCGTCTCCTGCAACTTCAGCGCCACCGCGGCGAATTTTTCCGCGCGCCGATAATGCCCTTCAAAGAATGCCGTCAGGGCTTGATCCATGGCGTTGCGCGCGCGGTTGCGGGCGCGGCGTAAACGATAGTCGTGCACCTGTCGCGGCAAACCGAGGGTATGGGCAGCAAGGCGAATGAAGCCGTACAGCGCAGCGCCGCCAAAAATCAGCGCGACCATCACAAACGACAATGCCATTTCGAACTTGTAGGGCGGATAGATCAGCAACACATAACCCTTGCTGAAGCCCGCCGCCAACGCGGCGGCCACCGCCAGCGCCAAAAGAATAAGAAAGGTCAGCAACCACTTCATGGATTGGCGGTTTCGCGGGTCGAAAGCTTGTAATTGCGAACCGCGTCCATACTGCCGGAAATGTCGGGTAACTTAATGCTGATGGAACTGTCGATGAGTTGGCGCAAGAGAGCGTCGGTGTTGCGCACGCTCCGGTTCTGGGTGTCGAAGTAACGGGCTAGCCATTCTCGTGTAGAGTTAAGATCATTCTTGTAAGTCGTGTCATCGTGGCTTAGCAAGGCGATGCGCGCCGTCATCAAACGCAGACGCAGGTTTTCCCGCAAGAAGAAATGTTGGTTCGGGCTTAACAGCGGTACATCGGAACGCTCCATGTTCTGGACCCGGACCAACTGGCGAATTTCATGCCAGATACCGAATATCCAGCGGCTTAAGAAACCACCGGACCCGTGTGTCGGTGGGTCATTGTCGAATTGCTGGCTGGTGCGACTTTCGCTCAGAAGGGGCAAATCATCGATGCCGGCAATTAGGTTATCGAGCTTGACAATCATGCCGACTAGATCGATGAACGGCAACGCTTTCAGTTCCTGTATGTCCTGATCGATCACCTTTCGCAGGCTCGCTAACTGCGGTTTGTCGAGGCGCTGTAGCCGGTTATCCGCTGCTTGCAGCGCCGCCAGCGCACCGGCGACGTTGCCCGCCAGTTGTAGTTGCTGATTGGCGATGCTTAAGATCTGTTCGATCTCCGTCAGCGACCATTCATCCCGATTGCGGGACAATTCCTGGTACATGGCTTCCAACGCCACTTGCTGGTTCTGCGATTCGGCGAGCTTGGTTTCAAGCAGGGTGATTTTGCTTTGCGCTGCGCGCGCGGTATCGTTGGCTTTTTCCGAAGCTAGGGAGATTTGCTTCAGCGTGCCGTCTGCTTCGGATAACCGGCGCGCGAGTTCCTGTTGCAGCGAGAGATATTGCTGACGGTTGTCCCACCATTGCCACAGCGATAGTCCGAGTGCAATCAGCGCGACAACGCTCACCCAATTAAACGGCGTTCTACGCATTTTTGCCGCCGCAGGCTCGCTTGACAAAGCCGGAGTTTTTTCTAGCTCTTGGTTCATTCGTTTATGGTCGGCCGAATCGTTTGCCTAGCGCCGCGAGCAGCTTTGCATCGCCGAATTCGGTCAAGATACCTTCGCTGAAACCCAGCATCCCCGCGCCTTCTAAGATGGCGGCGTGGGGCGCGAAGAGTGGCTTGTGACGCAGCAGCGCGACTCCCTGTTCGCCTATCATGCTACAGAAATTCTCCAAAGTCTCGCGGCTCAGCGCTTGAATCGCGGCGATGTCGTCGCGCGCCAACAGGCTGCGAACATCATCGAGAGCGACGTCCGGCCGCCGGCGAGTGTAGCACTCAATATACTCGACTTTGGCGCCGCGTTGGCGAAGTGCCTCGCGCAAGGTCTCGCGGCCGCCAACGCCGCGAAAGATAGCGATGCGTTTACCGCCGACGTCGTGCAAAGCCGGCGACGCCAACAGTGCTTCGCTGTCGGGGCCCTGAGTCGGGACAAGGACATTCCGGTAACCGGCCTGGTGAAGCGCCGCCGCCGTGGCATTGCCGATGGCGGCTAGGGATAAATTTTGCGGCAATGAGGCGGAGCGCAACCCATACTCGACTGCATTTGCGCTGATAAAGATCGCCATATCCGCTGCGTCGAGCTTGGCTTGATTCGACGGATTCGGCGTTCGCGGAATGATTTCCAGTGCGGGGAAAATAATGGCGCGCCCCCCCGCTGCTTCAATCAAGCGGGCCAACTCTTGCGCCTGCCGGGCCGGGCGCGTGAGGATGATTCCGGCGCCGGACAGCACTCTTATGCCGCCGCGTTCAACGCGGCGAGAATCTCCGCAGCGCCGTCGGCCAGTAGCGTTTGCGCGAGTTGCGTGCCAAGTTCTTCCGCTTTACTCGATTTGCCCTGCAGGCCATGACGAACCATGCGCGTGCCGTCCGGCGAGGCGACGAACCCGGTAAGCGACAGCGTATCGCCGTTACAGGTGGCATAACAGCCGAGGGGAACGTCGCAGCTTCCGCCTATTCGTTTGGAGAACGCCCGTTCGGCGAGCACTGCTAACATCGTGGCTGGATCCGCGAGCGGCAACAAACTATTGGCGATGTCGTCGCGGTCGGCGCGATATTCGACGCCGAGCGCGCCCTGGCCGATGGCAGGAATGCTCTCGCTCGCGGGCAAACACAGGCGGATGCGATGCTCGAGTCCGAGACGGATCAAACCCGCGGCGGCAAGGATCACGGCGGCGTAGCTTCGTTCATCTAATTTACGCAGTCGTGTTTCGACATTACCCCGCAGCGGTTCAACGTTGAGATGGGGAAAGCGCGCGCGCAACTGGCTTTCGCGCCGCAGGCTGGAGGTGCCAACCACGGCGCCCGACGGAAGTTCCGCCAACGACGCATAATCATTGGATACAAAGGCATCGCGCGGGTCTGCGCGTTCGCCCGCGGCCATGAGGGCAAACCCGGCCGGCAAATCGGCGGGCACGTCTTTCATGGAATGAACGGCGATATCTGCTTCGCCTCGCTCCAAGGCTTGCTCGAGTTCTTTAACGAACAGAGCTTTTCCGCCGACTTTGTTCAAGCTTCGATCTAGGATTTGATCGCCGCGGGTGGTCATGCCGAATACGGAAACATCACAGCCTGGATAAAGCCTCTTAAGGCGATCTTGGATGTGATGGGCTTGCCACAGCGCAAGCTTACTCTCGCGGGAAGCGATGACGAGGCGGCTAGGATAGGGGGAAGGCACGCGGCGATTTGTCAAGAGATTCACTAAATTTTATCATGCGGGGGAGGACGGCGATAAGCATAGCGCCGATCTGCAGCGAGCGCTTGACGCAGCTACGGCACGCGACTGAGATGGAATGACGGTTTGCGCTCACTTCACCAGCCGTTGGTAACGCCCGCCCGGTAAACTCTGCACCAATCCCGCCAACTCCAATTCCAACAGCCTCGAGCTGATTTGCTCCGCGCTTAAGCCGGTCCGGCTGACCAGGGAATCGATCGGCACAGGATCGAAAGCTAAATGTTTAAGTAGTTCATCCGAATCATCATCCGGGGTCGTTTCGGTGCGTGACCGGGTGCGGTTTGCCCAATGGATTTCCTCCAAAATATCTTCCGCCCGTTCAACCAGTTTGGCGCCCTGTTTGATCAATTGATGGCAGCCTTTTGCTAAGGTCGAATGGATAGAGCCCGGAATGGCGAAGACGTCGCGGCCCTGCTCCGACGCGAGCCGCGCGGTAATCAGCGAGCCGCTGGAGACCGCTGCTTCCACCACCAAACAGCCTAAAGAAAGGCCGCTGATGATCCGGTTGCGGCGCGGGAAGTTGTTCGCCAACGCCGGTGTGCCGAGGGGGAATTCGGAAATCAAGGCGCCATGTTGCGCCAGTTGGCGGGCGAGTTCCTTGTTGCGCGCCGGGTAGATGCGATCTAGGCCGGTGCCGACCACCGCAATGCTTCTGCCGTCGCCGGCGAGCCCGCCGGCATGGGCGGCGGCATCGATGCCGAGCGCCATGCCGCTGATAATGCAAAGACCGCTGTCGCTCAAACT